>JALQUL010000234.1 GCA_023260735.1 Limnohabitans sp.
GAGGGTGAAGTGATTGCCAGGGAGGTTTTGCAGTTATGTGGTTATAGAGGTCCAGTGAGTCGGCTATGGTTAAGTGCTTTAGATGATGCTTCAGTTAAAAAGGCTTTGGCCAAGTTGTTACCTGGTAGCAAAACATTGCCCATGTATTTGAGCGGCATGGGGCGTGCCAGGGCTGATTGGTTGGCCGGTATGAATATCACAATGGCTTTAACTAAGGCATTTGGGCGTGGAGGCAAGGGTTCGGTCTTGCATTGCGGTCGGGTACAAACTCCAGTATTGGGTTTAATAGTGAGGCGTGAAAAAACTATTAGAAACTTTAAACCTAAAACCTTTTATGTACTCGATGCTGTATTCGAAATGATGGGTACATTTGTACCAATGAATTATGTGATGAAAGAGGGTATGGCAGATAAAGACGGCCATATCGTACAAGCCGAAATACTGCAGGCAATTGCAACTAAAGTGAAAGGCAAAGTAGGTAGAGTGCAAGATGTACAAAGTACACCAGAAAAAGAGCTTGCTCCATTGTTGTATTCATTAGGCAGCTTACAAAGGGATGCTAGTAAAATTTATGGGTTGAAGGCTCAAATGGTGCTTGATGCTTGCCAGGCTTTATACGAAAAACACAAGGCCACCACTTATCCAAGAACGGATTGCGAATATTTGCCTGAATCAATGTTTGTGGATGTAAAAGATGTTTTATCTGCCATGGTACATTCGAATAAGGGCATTCAGGCATTGGTTGCCACTATTCAACTGGGACAACCTCCAAGGGTTTTTAATGATAAAAAAATTACAGCTCACCATGCCATTATTCCAACGTCCAATTTGAATGTTAGAACAAGTGATATGTCAGTCACAGAATTGAAGATTTACAACTTAATTTGTGCCCGATTTTTAGCTCAATTCCTGGGAGCTTATGAATACACCAAAACTATTATTAAAGTAATTTGTGCTGAAGAAAATTTTATTCAAACTGGCAAAACTCCCAGGGTGATGGGTTGGAAGCGAATCAATGAGGTCTATGGAGTTGGTGGAGCTGAAAAAGAGGCCAAGGCAAATAAAAAAGGTAACCAGGATTCAGAAGGAGAAGAGACTGAGTCAGGTAATGTCACTTTGCCTGCGGTAAAAGCAGGAGATCAGGCTATCAATCGCAAAGCAGAGGTGGCCGCCAAACAAACCAAGCCACCTAAACGCTACACCGAAGGGACTTTATTAGGAGCCATGGAGTCAATTGATAAAGAAATTGAAGATCCAAGGCTGAAAAAAATCATGCAAAACAAAGAGAAGGCTGGAATTGGTACCGATGCTACTCGGTCAAGCATTATTGAAGGTTTATTTAAACGTGAATATATTGTGGCCGAAAAGAAAAACCTGGTACCAACCGATCGAGGCATACAGTTAATTGAGTTAATTGAAAAAATTGATCCGTCCTTAGCAGATCCTGTTTTAACGGCTCTGTGGGAAGATCAATTAGGTTTAATCGAAAATGGTTCTAATACGCTAGAAAAATTTGAGGCAGATTTGGCAAGTTGGCTTCATGCATTGTTAGAGAAAATTAAAAAGCAAGCTGGGAGTATTCAGGTTCAAAGTCAAATGACTGGGACAGCAGGTCAAGGCTCTAAAAAGCCCGTAAAGAGCCAATTTACTTGTACGGCTTGTGGTAGTGGCCTTGTGCTTAGAAATAGTGCCAAAGGGGCGTTTTGGGGTTGTAGTGGCTATCCCAATTGCAAAATAATAATGAATGACGATAATGGGAAGCCTGGAGCAAAAAAACAAAGCCCATCATTGGCTGAGTCAGTCGGTCAAGTGGTTTTCTTGAAGGTGCCTTTTGAAGACAAGGATAAAGTGAAGGCTTTGGGGGCAAAGTGGAGTGCGGAGCGTAAAGCCTGGTATGTGCCGCCAGGGGTGCAGGTGAGTGGGTTTAAGGGGTGGGTTTGAGAAAAAATCTGTTTAGACGTACTCTAATGCCAACTGAAATTAACTATATGGGTTATCAATTAAATTATTAATAAAATAAGATTGTTGTCAATTTAATTAAATTTATGAAATGAAGGACTTCTTGTAATCATTTTTTCTGTTTTAATAGTATTTGTGACAAATCCAGAATTGATCCTAGCTGCCGTAATTTTTTTACGGGAGTTTTTCATATGATACAATTTTAGTCTTACTTATACGAGTCAGATATTTGGAGTTTTTTTATGTTACAAAGATTTGAGGTCCAGAATTTCCGTGGTTTCAACCAACCACTTGTTTTCGACTTTCAATCGTCGAATTATGACTTTAACAACCATTTAATTCGAAATAATTTAGTAAAC
>JALQUL010000400.1 GCA_023260735.1 Limnohabitans sp.
ATTGGTAAATTAATTCCTGCAAGCAGTCTTCGATTAGGGCCTTTTACTGTCTGAATGGCCACATTGCATGGGGTAGCACCAAATATATCGGTCATGATAAGAATAGCTTCTTGATCGAGATGAGCGATTGCTTGATCGACTTTGCTAAGCGATATTTCAGTGCTGTCATGAGCCAAAATATCAACAGCAACCAAATCGTTGTATATGTCTGGAAACACATGCAAGGCGCATTGGCGAAGTGCACTGGCCAAGGGTTCATGAGCAATAATTAGTAATTTATTCATTGTCGAATCAACTTATAGGTTGGACATTTTTAATGTCTAAAAAAAGTCAGTGGCTTAGGTCATTTTTTGTTGGGTATTTTGCACTTGTTGACGATAAAAAAACAAGAAAAATAAATAAGAAAATACTCCTATCGCACCGTAAATTCCAATGGCTAGACTATAAGAATCTACCACTGATAACTCCATTTGGCTAAATAGGTCGATTAATAAACCGACTCCCCATTGCACAATAAATACGCCAAAGAATATGGTGAGGTTGTACGCCGATAGTGCACGGCCTGCCACTTCACTTGGAAACGCCATTGCAATAGCAGGTTGAGCAGATGAAATCGAAGTACAAAAAACACAATAAAGCGTCCAATAGACCCAAATTGGAACCCCTATGATATGGGTTTGACCAGCAGTAAAAACAAGTGTGGCTAAAGTCACAAAACTAAGGGGTAAACCATAACTTATTATTTGTACGGCAGTAATCCCTTTTTGAGCTAATTTTGGTCCTATTAAACCCCACAACCAAAAAGTGAGCAACATACTCACATTCAACCAAAATAAGCCTGTAGAGGCTTCAATTGGGGTATAACCTGCCACTTTAATCATCCATGGTACTGCCCACAATGTTTGAATGGCCACTAAACCACCGTACACAAATAATCCTAACGGAATATTTTTTATAAAATAAGGATGCTTTAAGATTTGGCTATAACCCATTTTTTCGTTGTGCGTTTGTTCAGTACTCCCAAGGTTAATGGTTGTTTCAGGCCATTTTGGCACCACTAAATCAATTAAAACAATAGCTAAAACAATTAAACTACTGAGGATTAAGAAGATGGGTCTCCAACCTATTTGTGGTAATAACCACTGAACTGGTAAGGTAGAGGCGACCATACCTAAAGCGCCGGTCATTAACATCCAAGAATTAGCCCGCATTTGATTGCTCGGATCAAACCATTTACGATACGCAGTAAGTGGCCCCATTAAGCAAGCGCTAACACCAACCCCCACTAAAAATCTAGCCAACCACAACAATTGAAAACTATAGGCCGATGCAAAGCCAATACAGGCAAATACAGCTACCGACATAAATGACAACACTACTTTCTTAGGTCCCATTTTGTCTAACCAAGCACCTAGCGGTAATTGTGTTAAAGAAAATCCTAAAAAATATGCCCCTGCCAATAAACCTAAATCTTGAGGACTTAAGCCAAAATCTTGAACCAGAATAGGAGACAAAGTGGCGGTAATAGCTCTTATTAAAGTAGAGATAAAGTAGGCAAATGCAAAAACTAAAAAAATCCAAACTGCGCGCTGTTTTGAAATAGTATTCATTGAACTGCTAAGCCCTGAAAAAATGTTTGAAGTGCTTCATTCGTAAGATTTGAAGGGCGTTTAGGGGTTGGGTAAAAAACTGCCATCTGATACAACTCAAGTGGTACTACAGTTGCCAAATTTTGATGAGTCACTTTACCACTTTTTGTTGCAACTGAGCTAGCATGTTGCCCCTCTTGTGCAATCTGACTTTCAGGGGGTATTTTTGGAGACCACCAAAGTATTTCTAGGCTGATGGGTTGATTTTGTGAATCTAGACCCTCAAAATAACGCACCTGATGCTCAGTTAAAGTTGACTGATGAATGAGTTTTTGTGAAATTTCTTTTTTAACTACCAAGTGCTGTGCCACCGGCTGGCTAATAGCTTTGATATTTTGTTTTAAACTGTCTTGCCAAGCGGCTTGAATTCCTGGTAGTTGTTCTTTGTTTGGCAAAGTAACTTTGGCGACTACAAACATCATGTCTTGTGCCTCACACCCCACCATTTGAATGATTAAAGTTTTTTGGTTAAGTTGTATATTACGTTGAGCAGTATCGGCTTTGCAGGGCAACTGTACCATTAAAGCATCATCAAAGGGACGGCTTTCACGCCAATTAAAATTAGGGCTACAAGCAGTTAAACCATAAGCCATCATTATTAGCACGATTAAGCTAGCCTTCCTCTTCATTTTTTTACAACTATTGTTCAGCATATTTGTCGTCTTTATAAATGTGGCGTGAATTATCATATTAAACACTTCAGACATGAATTTTAAAAAGCTTGCAACACCTTGATTGAGTCGCTTACTCGACATGAACAAACTCTCGTATTGGTTGCTCACTCACATTATGGCAAAATCAATTGTCTCATTGGGTTTAAAACTGGTTGATGGGTTGGACTCCAATTGTGACGGAATGAACTAAACCATATAAAAGAAGAAATACGATGAACTCATTAGATTCAATTAGGGTGTTAGATTTATCGAGAGTATTGGCAGGCCCTTGGTGCACTCAAATTTTGGCTGATTGCGGTGCAGAAGTTTTAAAAATAGAACGCCCTGGAGCTGGAGATGATACTCGTGCTTGGGGGCCACCTTTCTTACATACCCACGAAGCTCAAGAAACAGCAGAGTCTGCCTATTATTTAGGCACCAACCGTAACAAAAAATCGATAACTCTCGATATTGCTACCCCAGAAGGTCAAGCCATTATTAAAGAGTTAGTGGTCCAATCTCACATTTTTGTAGAAAATTACAAAGTGGGTGATATGGCTAAATATGGTCTTGACTTTGCAAGCCTACAAAAAATTAATCCTGCCTTGGTTTATTGCAGCATTACTGGTTTTGGACAAACTGGACCCTATAAAGATCGTGCTGGTTATGACTACGCTATACAGGGTATGGGCGGGCTCATGAGCCTGACTGGCGAGCGTGATGATTTAGGTGGCGGACCACAAAAAGTAGGGGTGGCTGTCGCTGATTTGTTTACCGGCATGTATGCTACGGTGGGTATTTTGGCCGCCTTACGCCATGCAGAGGCCACAGGCATAGGTCAACATGTGGATATGGCTTTGCTGGACACCCAAGTAGCGATGTTGGCTAATTTAGGAGCCAACTATTTAGTAGATGGTCAAAAATCGGGCAAGGTACCTGGCCGTGTAGGTAATGCACATAATAATATCGTGCCTTATCAAGTGTTTGAAGTCGCAGCAACGGCTCATAACACAGGTAAAGAATATATTATTTTGGCAGTTGGCAATGACTCACAATTTGCTAAGTTTTGTGCTGTTGCCAATGTATCGCATTTGGCAAATGACCCTTTATATGCTCGTAATCAAGATCGAGTACGTAATAGAGCTCAATTAGTACCCATTTTAGAGCAAGTGCTAATTACTCGTACTAAATCTGACTGGTTAGATGCGCTCACAGCGGCTAAAGTACCTTGTGGACCTATCAATAATTTAGCCGAAGTGTTTACTGACCCACAGGTATTATCAAGGGGTATGATCAGCTCCATCCCTCATCCTTTAAATGCTGACTTACAACTAGTAGCCAACCCCATACACATGAGTGAAACTCCTGTTAGACAAGATTTACCACCTCCTTTGTTAGGTCAACACACCGCTCAAGTATTAGCCGATTTATTAGGTAAAACGACTCACGAAATAGATTTATTAAAGGCCAAGAAAATTATTGATTAATTTTTTGCACTCTATTTTTAGTAGATTTAAGCGTGATGAGTGTAGATAGGAACTAT
>JALQUL010000043.1 GCA_023260735.1 Limnohabitans sp.
GGGTTTGTCTTTAGGAACTTTGGTGGTCGAAGCGGCAGTTCAGTCGGGCTCTTTAATTACTGCACGAATGGCTCTAGAACAGGGTAAAGAAGTCTTTGCTATTCCAGGCTCGATTCACTCCCCTATGTCTAAGGGTTGTCATTTATTAATTAAGCAAGGTGCTAAATTAGTGGAAATCGCAGAAGATATAACCGAGGAGTTTCAAGGTTTGTTTGCAGTTCCTCTCGGAACCAACGTACAAAAGGTTTTGTTTAATGAGTTGACCCAAAAGAGTCAAAAAGAATTAAGTCCAGCCCAAGAAGATTTTTTAGAAAATATGGGTTTTGCGCCTATTAGCTTAGAAAATTTGCAAAATATAAGTGGTTTAGATATGGCCAATTTACAAATTAAGTTACTCGACTTGGAGTTAGCGGGTCAAATTGCAAGAATGCCGGGTGGGCGTTTTCAAAGAGTCTCTTCTTCCTAGATTGATAAATTCAATGAGCAGTGGCTGCTAAACCAACCCAATTATTAAGGCTTATTTAACCTTACTGATGGCTTAGTTAAATGCCACTGTTCAAATTTGCACATACAAAATTTCCTCAATAATGATCTTTTAAATCATTCAAGCTGCCATTAAAGCTAATTTGTCCTTTGTTTAACAAAATGGCTCTATCGGCAAGGTCTTGCGCAAAAAACATATTTTGTTCAGATAATAAAATACTCAGGCCTTGGGCTTTTAGTTGCAAAATCACTTTCGCCATTTGCTCGACAATAATGGGAGCCACTCCCTCCGATGGTTCATCTAGCATCATCATAAAAGGGTTGCCCATAAGGCTGCGTGCCACCGATAACATCTTTTGTTCTCCGCCACTCATTTGACCCGCTAATCGATGGGGCATTTTGGCTAGGTTAGGAAACAAATCAAAAATTTGCTCGGTAGTCCAAGCAGGTGCTGCTTGGCCATTCGGCCAAAAACGAGCTGCTTGTTGGCCAACTTTTAAATTTTCTACTACTGTTAAATCGGTAAACAAACGCCTATCTTCAGGAACATAGGCCAGGCCAAGTTGGGCAATTTTATAAGGGGCTAAATATTCAATCGATTGACCCATGAGTTCAATTTGTCCGGTACATTCTGGCAGTAATCCCATAATTGCTTTAAAGGTAGTTGATTTACCTGCGCCATTACGCCCCATTAAAGCAAGCACTTCTCCTTTGCGCAAATCAAAACTAAGCTGATGCAGGACCTGGGAGCCTAAATAGCCCGCATTTAGATTTTGCACTTTTAATATGTGAGTGTTAGTGAAAGGAGTAGAAATAGGAGAGACACTAGTTTGCAGCATAAAGATTTACGAATGTTGTTGGAGTTGTTGCGTCATTTTTTTGCCAAAATAAACTTCTTGTACTAACTGATGATTTTGAATATAGGAAGGGCTGCCACTGGCTATGACTTGCCCTCTAGCTAAGACGATAATTTTGTCAGCAAAATCAAACACTACATCCATGCTGTGCTCGGTAAACAAAACTCCTATGTTTTGTTCATGGGCGAGTTGCTTGGTTAATTGCATGAGGGCTTGCCTTTCTGTGCTGGGCATACCGGCAGTGGGTTCGTCCATTAACAACAAACAAGGCTGGTGTGCCAAAGCAATGGCGAGTTCTAGCCTTTTATTATCTCCGTAAGACAATTCTTGGCAGGGTGTTTGAGCGTAGGCTGCAAGCCCTACTTGCGCTAATAAATCAAGTGCCTTTTGATGATGCAATGGTCTAGCAGAGCGCCAGAATTGTAACCACTGCTTATGATGAGACATTAGTGCGATTTGTACGTTTTCGAGCAGGGTAAAAGAATAAAAAGTGGCTGGAATTTGAAAAGTTCTGCCTAGCCCAAAACGCCATAAGGCTTGAGGGCTAGCGCCTAAAATATTATGTGTTTTTTGATTTTTATCTTGTAGAAAAAGTGCACCAGAAGACGCTTTGAGTTGGCCACCAATTAAATTAAACAAACTTGATTTCCCTGCGCCGTTTGGGCCAATGAACGCTAACATTTCGCCTGCGTTTAATTCAAAGCTCACCTGATTGACAGCATGATTACCGCCAAACGAGACGTTTAAATTCTGGGCTTTTAATAAACTCATAAATGGTGTTTGTATTTTAAAAAATTAAAAATAATAATAGAACTAGATCAAAAGCCTGCGGATTGACCTAGTTATGTCTTTTAACCAGAATAGGCTTTAATTTTTCCCACCACAGTTGCAAACCACCCGCAATTCCCATTGGAAAAACCAAAACCAAGATTAACATAATAGAGCCTAATAAAGCCCTCCAATAGGCGGTATTACGAATAACCCAGTCTTGTAGCCATGTATAAGTAATTGCACCCACCCAAGGGCCTAATAAATTTTGTACGCCACCTAATAAGACCATGACTAATCCATCAATGGAGCGATGCACCCCTAAACTGTCGGGTGAAATACTACCCTTTGAAAAAGCAAATAAAGCACCCGCCAAACCCGCAAACCCGCCTGCAATTGCAAAGGCCAAGATTTGTAAAATTGGACTTGGAATTCCAATAGCACTGGCTCGTTGAAGCGAGTCTCGACTGGCCTTAAGGGCAAAACCCATAGGCGATAGTGCAATGGTTCTTAAACACCATAATGAAACCACAACCAAAACTAAACATAAATAATAAAATCCATTATTCAAAGTGGTCCATTGGGCCGGCCAAACACCCGTGAGTCCATTGCTACCGCCAGTGACCTCATCCCACTGGAAAACCAATGACCACAAAATTTGCGCAAAGGCTAGCGTTAGCATTGCCAAATACACCCCACTTAGTCGAATAGAAAACCAAGCCACTGCAGCTGCTAATACAGCCGCCACCAATGGACTTAAGAATAAACTGGCCTCCATGCTAAAGTGGTATCGGGTGAGCAATAAAGCGGCCATATAAGCGCCACAACCAAAAAATGCAGAATGCCCAAAAGAGTTCATTCCGGACGGACCCATTAATAAAAATAAACTGCTGGCAAACAAGGTAGCGGTTAATAAATCAATGGCCAGAACTAAGTTGTAGGGAGAGTCTGTGCTCAGCGGTGGTAGAAAAATTAAAACTAAAACCAATATCATTACTACCGCGCGGTTAGTCGTACTAAATGATCGATAGGGTCGCTCTTGTGGATTAGAGTTACGACTGAGGGAAAGTGGCTTTCCGAATAAGCCCCATGGCCTTAATATTAAAACAAAAGCCATCACTAAAAATTCAAGTACTAGGCTTAATTTAGGCAACGCAAAGCTAATGCCAAAAATTTCAATATTACCCATTGCAATACAAAAAGCTTTTAATAGAGCGATTAGTAAGGCGGCAACAAATGCACCTGAAATAGAGCCCATGCCACCAACTACCACCACGACAAAGGCCTCGCCAATTACCACCATGTCTAAGCCCAAATTAGCGGGTTCTCGAGGTAATTGTAAGGCGCCACCTAGTCCTGCTAAGGCAGCACCTAAGGCAAAAACGGAGGTAAACAAACCCACCTGATTAACACCCAATGCTCCTAATATTTCACGGTCTTGGGTGGCAGCCCGCACCAGCATACCCCAGCGAGTTTTATTGAGTAACCACCACAAAACCAATAAGATCAAAGGTCCAATAAGGATTAAGAAAAAATCATAACTAGGCAGACGTTGTTCATTCCAAACCACTGCTTGGCTTAAACCGTAAGCTCTAGGACCTAATAAATCTTCTGGCCCCCAATACCAAAGCGCGACATCTTTTAAAACAAGGGCAATTGCAAAAGTGGCCAAGAGTTGAAATAATTCAGGTGCTGCATAGACTCTACGTAAGATGGAAAGTTCTAATAAAGCGCCAATTATTCCAATCGCGACAGTCGCTAGCAAAATAGAGAACCAAAAGCCCCATCCAGAACCTAAATACTCGGTTAAGGAATAGGCTAAATAAAGGCCCAACATATAAAAGGAACCGTGTGCAAAGTTCACCACACGTGTGACACCAAAAATAAGAGAGAGGCCAGCTCCCACTAAAAATAGTGATGAGGCGCTTGCTAAGCCACCTAATAAATGGCCGATGAATCCAGTGAAATTCATAAAAAGTGTGGTGGGCTATAGTTAAACTTTTACAATTGGGTGAGGGGTCAACGTCATTAAAAATAATGCTGTTGTAGTCAAAAAAAAGCCGCTTTCTCAAAGCGGCTTTTAAAAGTGTCATTTAGGGGGTAAAGGCCTAAATGGAATGGAAAGCAACTTCAGTTAATTGAGTTTACGAAGTGTTTTCACCACAGCATCAGGTGGTAAAACAGAAGCACCATCTATATATCGATAATCGGTCATAGTACCTTTACCACCCTGATTCATCGTTTTGCCTAAATAAGCACCCATTGTCGATTGATGATCTATTTTACGATAACTTATTTTGCCAAAAGGTGATGTCACTACTAAGCCCTCAAATGCAGAAATTAAAGCCGGAGTTTGAGCTGATTTGGCTTTTTTCATGCCTTCCGCTAATGAAATAATGGTGGTGTAACCAATCACCGATCCTAATCGAGGATAGTCTTGGAATTTTTCTCGGTAGGCCAAGAAAAATGCTTTGTGTTCTGGCGTTTGAATGCCGTACCATGGGTAACCCGTCACAATCCAGCCATTAGGGCTTTCATCTTTTAAGGGGTCAAGGTATTCTGGTTCCCCTGTTAACAAACTGACCACTTGACGGCCTTGGAACAAACCACGGGTATTGCCTTCTCTCACAAATTTAGATAAATCTGCACCAAATAAGACATTAAAAATAGCATCGGGTTTGGAGTCAGCCAATGCTTGAACCACAGCAGCAGAATCTACTCGTCCTAAAACAGTGGCTTGTTCGGCTACAAACTCTACATCGGGTTGAGCCGCTTTCATCAGTTGTTTAAAAGTAGCGGCTGCCGATTGACCATATTCATAGTTAGGATACACAATGGCCCAGCGTTTTTTCTTGAGCTTGACCGCCTCTGGCACTAGCATGGAAGTTTGCATATAGGTAGAGGTACGCAAACGAAACGTGTATTCATTGCCATTTTGCCAAACTATTTTGTCGGTTAATGGCTCGCTAGCTAAGAAAAACACCTTTTTTTGTTTGGCAAAATCAGCTACCGCCAAGCCAATATGAGATAAAAAAGTACCTGCTAAAACATCTACTTTTTCGCGAACTAATAACTCTTCAGCCGCTCTTACTGCATCACCCGGGGTGGCGTTGTCATCACGAATAATAAGCTCTAATTTTTGTCCGTTAACACCACCTTTAGCATTGATTTGGTCAATGGCCAATTCCATGCCTTTTTTATAGGGTTCTAAAAAAGCCGGCTGTGCTTTATAAGAGTTAATTTCGCCAATTTTAATGGTGTTGGGAGCAGAAATCGTTAAAGATGAATAGGTGATTAATGCACTCATTCCCAACAAACGAACCCATAACGCTAATTTCATTACAAAAACCTTTGGTGTAAAAACAAAATTTTTAGAAAGTCTTTTAACAATGGAAGTACCAGAACTAAAAGATCAAAAAATCATTATAGAAACAAGTGCAAGAATACCAGGAACTAGAGCTAAAATAGCACTTACTACACTTGATCCACAAATTGACCCAATTGGTGCTGTTGTTGGAGTTAAAGGTGTTAGAATTGCATCTGTTTCTGCTCAATTAAGTGGAGAGAATATTGACTGTGTTGAATACTCTACAATTCCTGAAATGTTTGTATCAAGAGCATTATCTCCTGCAATTATTACATCTGTAAAAATTGAAAAGCATCCTGAAAATGGTGAAAAAGGTAAAGCAATTGTTACAATTCCAAGTGATCAAAAATCAAAAGCAATTGGAAAAGCTGGATTAAATATTAGACTAGCATCTATGCTAACAAAATATGATATTGAGCTAGTTGAAGTTAACGGTGCAGGAAATCCTATTACGGCTGGAACTACAACAGAAAACAACACTCAAAATGAGGAAAAAACAACTGACACTTCTTCTTTAGA
>JALQUL010000045.1 GCA_023260735.1 Limnohabitans sp.
CGCTCGGCGACGGTTGGTATCAGTGGGGATCCTGTTGCGACACTTCAATTTTTTATGATTGCACACTAAAATCAAAAGCTTCTAGCGCATATTTTTAAAGGTGTTATATGGCTCAATTTGTTCTGGTTCACGGTGCCTGGCACGGTGCTTGGTGTTGGCGCGATGTATTACCTTTATTGTGGCAGGCGGGTCATAGGGCACATGCTGTTACTTTAACGGGTTTGGGTGATCGATCACATTTATTAAGTCCTAGTATTGACCTTGATACTCATATTCAAGATGTAGTGGCCACTATTGAGGCAGAAGAGCTCACTGACGTGATTTTGGTGGGCCATAGTTATGCGGGTATGTTAATTACTGCCGTTGCTGATTTAATACCCAAAAAGCTCTCTCGTTTAGTTTATGTTGATGCGGTAGTTCCAAAACCAGGTGAATCATGGAGCAGCACACACACAGCGGCAGTTCAACGACTACGCATTAGTGCAGCCAATAAAGACGATTTGTTTTCTTTCCCACCTCCAGATCCACATGTTTTTGGCCTAGAAAACAGTCAATATGAATGGGTGCAAAGAAGACAAACTGCCCATCCTGGTCAAACCTACCAAGCACCGTTAAATTTTAACCCTTTAACAGTTGCCAGCATTCCCCGCACTTTTATTAGCTGTACCGAGCCCGCCTTAGCAACCATTGATGCCATTCGTCCTCGGGTCAAAAGCCTGGATTTTTGGGGAGGTGCTTGGTTACCGAATTCCACATTTATTGAAATGCAAACAGGCCATGACCCTATGATTAGCGATCCTGTAGGCTTATTTAACATCCTTAACTCAATCTAAAATGGCTTAAAGGTGCTTTTATTTTGAGCATAATTACAATGCCTTTCAAATACTGAAGCTGGTGTGTTGCATAATCGTATGCATTAAAACAATATTTCAGCATCCACTGATATATCTGAGCTGCAATATCAATTATTAACAAAAACAGGACTTACAACAATAGCCCTGTGCTTTGCTTTTAATAATAGACTTCATAAAACTGCAGCATTTTTATTTTTATTAGTTTTCTTATTGCCATTAGTTCTTATGTTTGCACCACTCCAAAACGATAGCTTTTTACGTGCTTGCCGTCGCCAAGCCACTTCTCATACTCCTGTATGGCTCATGCGCCAAGCAGGTCGTTATTTGCCAGAATACTGTGCCACCCGTGCTAAAGCAGGTAGCTTTATGGGCTTGGCCACCAATACTGACTTTGCCACCGAAGTCACTTTGCAACCCCTAGAACGTTACCCACTAGATGCCGCTATTTTATTTAGCGATATTTTGACTGTCCCTGACGCTATGGGCTTGGGTTTGTCATTTGCTCAAGGTGAAGGCCCCAAATTTGCTCATCCTCTACGAGATGAAACTGCCGTCAAAAAACTGCAAGTACCAGATATGGCCAAATTGGATTATGTTTTCAAAGCAGTCACGAGTATTCGTAAGGCACTGAATGGCAAAGTACCTTTAATTGGATTTTCTGGTAGCCCTTGGACACTTGCTTGCTATATGGTCGAAGGAGCAGGCTCTGATGACTACCGCCTAGTTAAAACCATGATGTACCAACGCCCCGATTTAATGCATCATATTTTGGCTACCAATGCCGATTCAGTAGCCGCTTACCTCAATGCACAAATTGAAGCAGGTGCTCAAGCCGTGATGATTTTTGACAGCTGGGGTGGTGTTTTAGCCGATGCCGCATTTAAAGAATTTAGCCTAGCTTATACCCAAAGAGTGTTAGCTCAATTAAAAACCCATCATGATGGTGTTGATATACCGCGCTTGGTATTTACCAAAGGTGGTGCTTTATGGCTAGATCAAATGGCTAACTTAGATTGCCAAGTATTAGGTCTTGATTGGACGGCTAACCTTGCCAAGGCAAGAGCTTTGGTAGGAGGTTCTGTGGGTGGCCCAGGTAAAGCATTGCAAGGCAATATCGATCCTAATGTTTTATTTGCTGGCCCAGAACAAATTGCCAACGAGGTTCGTAAAACCCTTGATAGTTTTGGTACACCACACACCGACGCAACACAAACCGGACCCACTCATATTTTTAATTTGGGTCATGGCATTAGCCAATACACTCCCCCTGAGCATGTGGCAGTTTTAGTGGAAACAGTTCACCAACACTCCAAGTTTTTACGTCAAAACAGTCCTTCTGCATAAAGAAGCAATAGGGTAGTTTTAATTTTATTGCAATTATTAACTACCCTAGATCTGCCTCATTGGGTGTTTACTTACACCACTCAAAATAAATTTTTCGATATTTATATAGCATAAAATCCCCTTATTATTTCAACTGTCGCTCTTATTTTTCAACAGAAAAATAGAGGCCAATTTATTGCTTTAATACAACAATAGGCTTTGAATTCATTAAAAATGTGCTAGTGTTAAGTAATTGATTTATAGACCTTTTATGCTATAGCCTATTATTTAAGCAATCCAATGCAAGCCCCAATTTATGGGCCATTCCCCCGCCTCTCTACCGACTATCCACAAAGTTATCCACAGAAACAATGAACTTCTTTTAAGAACTTTTACATGTCATCAAAAGTCGTATTTTTGCAAGTCATTCTGCACACTCCTCATCATAGTGCCATGGGCAAACCGCTCACTTATAAAAGTGAGCAAAGCTTAGCTCCTGGTACCTTGGTGA
>JALQUL010000057.1 GCA_023260735.1 Limnohabitans sp.
CTCGAAGGTTAATTCGAACGAGACTTTGCATGCATTCTCCGCCAATGCCGTAAATTCCCAGCAGCCCTGCAAACTTTTGAAGGGTCCTTCGACTAAGGTCATGCTCATTTTCTGCGGCGCGCACAAATGATTGCGCGTAACAAAGCCTATTCACACTGGTTAAGCAAAGTGTAATTTGCCTTTAGTAAAGTATAGATGAGTACCTTGCATTTTTCACTTGAAACTTTGCAGGCACTGTTCAATACTTCAGTTGAAGAGCCTCACTTCAAGAGTTATTCCACTGCGTTCACTCTTAATTGAGGTTTATTTTTAGCCCATTTTTTATTGTAATTTTTATATGTCTAATGCAATTGTAGAGTTATTGGCCTCCGATTTAAATGCTCAAGGTGGTGTATTTTGCCCCAGTCCAAAAGCAGATATGAAACTTTGGAATAGCCATCCAAAAGTGTATTTAGATGTGGGTCACACTGGCTCTGCAAAATGCCCTTATTGCGGGACGGTTTATCAATTAAAAGACGGCGAACATTTTGACGCTCACCACTAAACAAGGGTTGTCCAAACCGTTGTCTATACCGAGCCAAGCACACTTGGCATTGTTGCCATCGATGCGTAGTTTAGTCATTGCACCGCAATGGATTGGGGATGCGGTTATGACCGAGCCCCTAATGCGGGCTTTAGCAGCCAACGGTGAAAAAATAACAGTTGCCGCTCTGCCTTGGGTGGCTCCTGTTTATCGAGCCATGCCTCAAATTCAGCAAGTCATAGAACTACCGTTTCAGCACGGTGGTTTGCAATGGCAGGCCAGAAAAAAACTAGGTCAATCGTTAAAGGGGCAGTTTGATGTGGCCTATGTATTACCGAACTCCTTTAAAAGTGCACTTATTCCATTTTGGGCTAAAATTCCCACTCGAATTGGTTACCAAGGCGAAATGCGTTGGGCTTGTTTAAATAAACGCTTGACCAATCCTAGTAAAATTAATCGTCCGCCAATGGTGGCTTTTTATAGTGCTTTGGCTCAGTTAAGTCCACTGTCTCAACCAACATCAGTTCCTGTTCTGGCTACTTTATCAAGCAGCAGTCATCAAGCCGCATTACCCCCAGAGCTTTATCCAATTTTAATTATTCCAGCGCAACAACAAACAGCTCACTTACAAAAACTAGCTTTAAGTCCTAAGGCTTATTATGTTTTTGCCCCTGGTGCCGAGTTTGGCCCCGCTAAGCGTTGGCCTGTATCACATTTTGCGACTCTGTTATCGAGTTTAGATGCCCCCGTACTTATTTTAGGTTCGGCTAAAGAGTCAGCTTTAGCTGGGCAAATTATTCAGCAAGCCAGTGGCCCACAGGCGGCACTGGCGCAAAATTTAGCTGGTAAAACTAGCCTAGATGAAGCTTTATCAGTAATTGCAAATGCCAAAGCGGTTTTTAGCAATGATTCCGGATTAATGCATGTAGCAGCTAGTTTTTCTGTGCCACAAGTGGCGATGTATGGGTCTTCTAGCCCCTTGCATACTCCTCCACTCAATCAACAAGCGGCAGTGTTGTGGTTAAAAAATAATACAAGTTACCAACCTGTTTTAGATTGTGCTCCTTGCTTTAAAAGAGCGTGTCCTTTGGGGCATACTCGGTGTCTAAACGACATAACAGTCGATCAAGTTCAGCAAGCCCTAGCCACTATTTCTTAAAGTCATTCCATGCACTCATTTCAACAAGTTCCATTGCAAACACTTCAATGGCAAGCATTGCCCGATTCTTCTTGTTTATTGGGTGAAGCACCGTTTTGGCATCCACTTGAAATGATGCTGTATTGGGTCGATATTCCAGGTAAACAAATTTGCCGAGCCAATATTTTTATGGGGCAAGTTGAGCGATGGAATATGTCACAAGAACCGGCCTGTATTGCACCTATGCAAGGCGGTGGTTTAATTATAGGAATGCGAGACGGCATTTATGCGGCGACCAATTGGCAAGGTGAGTTACAACTTTTAGTTGCAGCGCCTTTTGATAGTTTCCAAATTCGATTTAATGATGGCAAGTGTGATGCCATGGGCCGATTTTGGACCAGTAGTATTTATGAGCCCAAAGATAAGGCCATGGCCGCTTTATATTGTTTATCTGGCCAAGGTTCCACTTTGCATTTAAGTGAGCATTTAAATAATATTACTACTGGCAATGGTTTGGCTTGGTCACCAGACAATAGCAAAGCCTATTTTGCAGATACACCTAGTCATCTGGTCAAGGTTTATGATTTTGATTTGACTAGTGGTGAACTAAGTCAAGAGAGTGTGTTTTGCACTCTGCCACAAAAACCTAAAGATTGGAAAATAGATGCAACACATCCAGAGCAAAGTCTCGCTAGCTATGCAGGTCGTCCAGATGGGGCATGTGTTGATAAAACCGGTAACTATTGGACGGCTTTATTTGAAGGTCAAAGAATTGCGCAATTCTCTGCACAAGGTCAGTTATTAGCACAATACAAAACCCCAGCAGCCCGCACCACTATGATGTGTTTTGGTGGTGATGATTTACAAACTTTGTACATTACTACTGCTAGTGCGGGCAGAACATCAGATGAGCAAGCGCTACATCCACAAGCTGGTCATGTATTTTTTGCTAGAGTGAGTGATGTAGGATTGCCAGTGCAGTTTTATCAACAATAGGCAGCGGCTACTTCGCTACTTTAATACCCTTATATTCAATAAAGTTCATAGATAAGTAGTTTAAAAAAACTTGCTGAGGGCTTTTGTGATTGATAGGTAAACGAATATGATTATCGGTTTATTTTTTAGTGCTTCTCTGATTTAATCTTTGCTTTATGCGCCAGTCGTCATAAATAGGTACTAGAGCTAGGCAACTTAATATCATGGCTAAAGGAATAGTAGCTTTGTAACTCATGATTTGAAACATCCATGCACCTGTAATACCGCCTAAAATAAAAGAGCTTAAACTACGACTTAAAAAAAGTAGTTTGGCGGTATCGGCTTGAATCTGTTGATTTGGTTGACGGCTGTTTTTACTACGATTCCAATAAATAGCTCGGCCTAGTTCTATGCCTAGATCAGTCACAATACCGGTCATGTGAGTCGTGCGTATTTCAGCTTTAGAAATTTTGGTGCCTAAAGCATTTTGTACCCCAGCGGTATAAGAAAGCAAGCCTACGGTGGCGGAAAATAACACCGTGGTATGCATGGCTAAAAATCCACCTAATACGCCAAATATTAATAACAAACAGGCTTCAAACAACAGGCATAAGGCATATTCACTGGCCATTTTTTGTCTTCTTGCCCAATGAATTAAAATAGTGGCTGTTATGGATCCTAAAATAAACACCAATAATAATAAAAAACCACCCATTACCAAAAGCCAGGCTCCGGTAACTAAATCATCGGCAATACGTGATACCACACCTGTCATATGCGAGGTGTAACGGTTAACTGCTATAAAGCCGCCTGCATTTACAGCCCCTGCTATAAAGGTCAAAATAAAACCTAAGCGCTGATTAAATAAACGGCTTCTTTGCCTGCCTACCAATTGTCGAATAAAACTAAACATAAGCCCCATATTAAGCGGTTTTTCTAAATTGTCACAAAACAAGACCCTGTTTTGTGAAATTGTTTTATGAAATGAGCCGTTATTCGTTAATATTACGTCATGAAAAAAGCAATTCAACATTTATCACAGCAAATCGAACAGGCCGGCCTTGATTCTAAAGTTTTGAGAATCACTGGTTCTGGTAGTAAAAATTTCTATGCTAACTCACAGCCTACCCATACTTTATCGGGGCGGTCGATTGAGGCTTTATCGACCGCAAGCTTAGTAGGCGATGTGATTTATGAGCCCACCGAATTAGTGGTCACTGTGCCAGCGGCAACGCCTTTGCAGCAACTCACCGATT
>JALQUL010000208.1 GCA_023260735.1 Limnohabitans sp.
CCCAGGTATTAAACCTTTAAAGTCTGAAAAATTTACACCTAAACCACTTGAAATAAATGGAATATCACCATCTGGAATATTATCTACGTATATATATCTATCTACTAATTGACATGAAGATGCGTCATTTTGATGAGCGGGTAAGGTAGTGGTGGAATGATGATTTCAATAAAATGCAATCATCAGGATGAGGTGGGAGCCAAAATGCTCCCAAGTGATGGGCTATTAAAGAAATACCACTACCCCAAAGGGTAGTGGATATAACTTCTAGCTTACGCTTTTGAATGACCAGTTGCGTAGTCAATTGCGCTTTGGACTGTAGTGATTTTCTCAGCGTCTTCATCTGGAATTTCGATTCCAAACTCATCTTCCAAGGCCATTACTAATTCAACGTTATCCAAGGAGTCTGCACCTAAATCGGCTACAAAAGACTTTTCTGGAGTTACGTTAGCTACATCATGTCCAAGTTTCTCGGCAATGATTTTCTTAACACGTGCTTCAATATCGCTCATTTATTCCCTCTGAGGGTTGTGAAAAAGAACTGCTATTCTAACCGCCTATAAGGCGTTTTGGAGAAATTTGCAGGTTAACTAGTGTTTACCCTAGAAAGTACGTTCTGGATAACCCAAAATAATATTAAAAAGTACAGATTAATAGGGCCAACGAATTGTTTTTTAACATTTAAAATGTAATAAAAATCAAATAATGCTGATATTGCACTTTTAACTATTCAGTTTTTAATTGCTTGAGTTATGCAGAGCATCTTTAGAGAGCTCAGTTGTATTATATGCTAATTCTCAAATTAGCCCATATACATGCCGCCATTGACATGAAGCTCTTGGCCTGTAATGTAAGACGCCTGTTCAGAGGCTAAATACGTAACTGCATGAGCAATGTCTTGGGGTTTTCCTAAACGACCTAATGGAATTTGAGACATGAGAGCTTGTTGTTGTTCAGCTGAAAGACCTGAAGTCATATCGGTGTCAATAAAGCCAGGAGCAACGCAATTCACGGTAATTCCTCGACTACCCAACTCGCGTGCCAAAGAACGTGTCATTCCGGCAACGCCCGCTTTTGCAGCAGCATAATTGGCCTGACCTGGGTTCCCAGAAGCTCCCACCACAGACGTAATACTAATAATACGCCCAAAACGCTGCTTCATCATAGGTTTAATTGCTGCGCGGGCCAGGCGGAACACAGAGCGTAAATTGGTATCAATGACCGCATCCCAGTCATCATCTTTTAAACGCATTGCTAAAGTGTCACGAGTAATACCTGCGTTATTCACTAAAACATGCAAACCGCCCATGGTTTTCACAATCTCATCAAATAAAGCATCAACCGCTGGAGAGTCGGTAACGTTTAAAGTCTTACCAATACAACCAGGGAACTCAGCTAATGCGGCTGAAATTTTCTCAGCCCCCTCTGGCGTAGTCGCTGTACCAATCACCTTAAAGCCTTGTTTAGCAAGCTCTAAGGCAATAGCAGCACCAATGCCACGAGTTGCACCTGTTACCAAAGCAATTTGTTGGGTTGAAGTTGTTTCTGTTGTCATTTTGATTATCCCGCTATATTTGTTTTTACTTCTTGCAAGCTAGTTGGATCAAATAAGGCATGACCACTCAGATCAGGATTGATCCGTTTTACCATTCCTGCAAGCACTTTACCAGGCCCACATTCCACAATGTTGCTGATGTTTAAACTAGCCATTTTTTGAATGGTTTCGACCCAACGCACAGGTCCAAAAGCTTGGCGATACAGTGCATCGCGAATGGCCTCAGGCTGAAACTCAATTTTCACATCAATATTGTTAATTAATGCGATGGTGGGAGTTGCAATATTGGTGTCATGCAATTTCTCTTTGAGTTTCTCTGCAGCAGGCTTCATAAGTGAGCAATGAAATGGAGCTGAAACAGGCAAAGGTAAAGCTCGTTTTGCACCCGCCGCTTTTAGTGCTTCACTGGCTTTTTCAACTGCTAATTTACTTCCCGCAATAACCGTCTGCATAGGATCGTTAAAGTTAACGGCCTCTACTAGCTCTTGATCTGGTTGCCCCATACTTTGGGTTATTTCTTGACAGATGGCAACTACTTTTTGTGCATCCATGCCCAAAATAGCGGCCATAGCTCCCGTTCCCACAGGAACTGCTTCTTGCATAGCCTGTGCACGAAGGCGCACCAAAGGTACTGCCTGTGAAAGTGTTAATGCATTACTAGCAACTAGGGCAGAGTATTCACCTAAAGAATGACCTGCTACATAATTAGGAGAATGCCCTACATCGGACATCCAAACACGGTAAGCGGCAATTGCAGCAACCAACATAACCGGTTGGGTATTGGTAGTTAAAGCCAAAGCTTCTTTAGGACCTTCTGCTATTAATAAGGCTATGTCTTCACCCAAAGCATCTGATGCCTCATGCAAAGTAGCTTTTACTTCAGGGTGATCTCCCCAAGCATTGAGCATACCAACCGACTGTGAGCCTTGCCCAGGAAATACAAAGGCAAATGGTGATTTATTCATAAAAACTCCATCTTTCAAAAGAAAAATATAATAAATTTGTCTCAACTAAAGGTCTTAACTTACCAGTTGATTCGAGCCAAGCGGCTAGGATTCAGGGTAAGACGATCTAAAAACTCTAAAACAAGAATATATTGCTAGAATTTAATAACCACGAAACACTCATTAAAGGGCCTTGGATGAGTCAGCAAATAAGTTGCGACTCTAAGGCAAGGGCAAAACCTATTTTACAAATCAAGTAAAACTGCACCCCAAGTAAAACCACCCCCTACGCCTTCTAATAAAAGCGTTTCGCCTTTTTTGATTTGACCCGATCGCATTGCATGATCAAAAGCCAAAGGAATAGATGCGGCTGAAGTATTACCATGGTCATGCACCGTTACCACAACTTTTTCCATGGGTAAAGCTAGTTTTCTAGCGGTACTTTGCATAATACGAATATTGGCTTGATGAGGAATTAACCAGTTAATTTCTTCTTTGGTACGCCCTGCTTTCGCCAATACAGAAAGGGCCGCTTTTTCCAATAAACCAACCGCTAATTTAAAAACGGCTTGTCCATCCATGGTTAATAAAGGACTACCACTGATTTGTCCATTGACCACAGTTCCAGGCACGCACAAAACATCAACATGTTTACCATCTGCGTGCAGACTACTCGCTAAAATGCCAGGGGTTTCACTTGCTTGAAGCACTACCGCGCCAGCACCATCACCAAACAAGACGCAGGTGGTACGATCTTTAAAATTCAGTAATCTGGAAAATACTTCCGCTCCAATTACCAAAGCATTTTTTGCACTTCCAGCTCTGATCATGGCGTCGGCCACCGATAAAGCATAAATGAATCCGCTACAAACTGCTTGTACATCAAAGGCAGCACAGCCATTGGCACCTATTTTATTTTGCACGATGCATGCAGTTGAGGGAAAAATCATATCTGGAGTAGAGGTCGCAACAATGATTAAATCAATATCTTTGGCTGATATACCAGCCATCTCTAGCGCGTTGCGCGCAGCAACTGCCGCCAAATCACTGGTTTTAGTTTGCTCATCTACAAAATGCCTGGCACGAATGCCTGTTCGCTCGACAATCCAGTCATCAGAAGACTCAATGCCATCTTTTGCTAGTTGTAAAACAAGTTCATCGTTGCTTACACGATGCGGGGGTAAATAGCTACCCGTACCAATTATGCGAGAAAAAGAAGTCATGTGACGTTTATGCCACTCCATTTCAACTAGCTTGTGCTAACAAAGGTGCAGCATGAGCTATTCTTTCCTGGAGGCGGGCCAGTAAATTATGTTGTGCTGCATCATATGCTCGATTTAATGCTTGCTCAAAGGCAAATGCATCTGCAGAGCCATGGCTTTTAAAAACCAAACCCCGTAAACCAAGCAATGGTGCTCCGTTATATCGACCTTTATCAAATCGCTTTTTTAAAGCCTTTAATACTGGATAAGAAATAATAGCTGCCATTTTAGTAAAAATATTGCGACTAAACTCAATTTTTATAGAGTCCACTATTAACTTAGCAGCACCTTCAATTGATTTAAGCGATACATTTCCGACAAAACCGTCGCATACTACAATGTCAACAGTTCCTTTCATGATGTCATCTCCCTCTACGTTACCGTAAAAGTTTAAATCACCGGCTAATGAAGCTGATCTTAAAAGCTCACCGGCTTTTTTAATCATATCACTCCCCTTGATCACTTCTTCACCCACATTTAACAATCCCACTTTTGGTTGATCATTACCTGTTAAAACTTGTACCAATGCAGTTCCCATTACTGCAAACTGCAAAATATGACTGGCCTGGCTATCAACATTGGCACCTAAGTCGAGCATCGCAGTTGCTGAGCCCTTAGCATTAGGTATATAGGCCATGATGGCAGGTCTATCGATGCCGTCAAGGGTTTTGAGTAAATAACGCCCGATTGCCATTAAAGCACCCGTATTACCAGCCGAAACTGTGGCTTGAGCAGTACCTAATTTAATTTGCTCGATGGCAATTCGC
>JALQUL010000210.1 GCA_023260735.1 Limnohabitans sp.
TCAGGGGCGGGTCGAGGCGACCGGCCGAGGTGTTCAGTTCGCTTTGCGCGAATTCTTCCGCCATCCCGAGGATATGGCAGGGTAGTGAGGCAGGCCACTTCAGGCGCATCGGCTAGTCAAAACACCAACAGTGTTTTAGCCATTGTCGAGCAAAAAGATGCTTCCCCAGAACAACTCGCCATTCAAGAAATTTATAGTGGCATTATGCTTGTCCCTACTAGTCTATTAAAACAGTGTTTAGCCAAGCTAGATAATAAAAATGCGCAATCAGAATATTATTTAACTGACATTGTGAAGTTTGCCGTTGCCGATGGCTTAACAGTTCTCGCCCACGAAATAGCAGATGCCAATCAGGTTGCTGGTGTCAATAGCCCCTTGCAATTGGCGCAACTAGAGCGGGCTTATCAAATGCATCAAGCAGAGATTTTATTAGAGCAGGGCGTTCGCCTGCGCGACCCTGCTCGCTTTGATTTAAGAGGCAATTTAACGTGCGGTCAAGATGTAGAGATTGATGTGAACTGTGTTTTTGATGGCCAAGTAGTGCTTGCCGATGGCGTCAAAATTGGTGCCAATTGTGTTATTGCTAATGCCACAATTGCCGCTGGCGCTGTGATTCATCCCTTTACCCATATTGATGGCGAAAAATTGGGCGTAGAAGTAGGCGCTGGCGCTTTAATTGGCCCTTTTGCTCGTTTACGCCCTGGTGCAAAATTAGGCAAAGAAGTGCATATTGGTAATTTTGTAGAAGTAAAAAACTCTACATTGGCCGATGGTGCAAAAGCCAATCATTTGGCCTACCTAGGAGACGCAGAAGTAGGCGAGCGAGTGAACTATGGAGCTGGCAGTATTACTGCTAATTATGACGGTGCGAACAAACATAAAACTATTATTCAGGCCGACGTACACATTGGTAGCAATTGTGTCTTGGTAGCCCCGGTTACGATTGGTGCAGGCGGCACTGTGGGTGGTGGCTCTACTATTACCAAAGATACCCCTGCTGGGGCTTTAAGTGTAGCTAGAGGCAAACAGCTAAGTGTAGCCAATTGGAGCAGGCCAAAAAAGCAAGCTAAATAAAGATTTAAACCAAAGACTGCCCCACTCTAGGGCTAAATTTGATTTGTTCAATACAAAAATAACTTTTAACATTGCGCACATTGGCGTCTTGGGTAAACAAGTTTTGGCTTAACGCTAAAAAATGCGGCATATCTGATGCATGCATAATTAAAACAAAATCAGGACCAGTTGAAACTCGCATACACATGCTAATACAACTGGCCTGTTTTATTTTTTCGGCAAACGCTTGGTTATGTTCTGTGCCTTGTTTGTCTAAGGTAATTTCTATAATGGCTGATAAGCCATGGCCCAACTCCTGCGCTAATAAGGGCTCGTTAAGTAAAGCCACAATCGATTGAATAAATCCTAAATCTTTAAGCCTTTTCACTCGCCTTAAACAAGTAGGCGGAGATACAAACACCTTCT
>JALQUL010000176.1 GCA_023260735.1 Limnohabitans sp.
AAAGTTGGGACTTAATTAATTGGATCCTAAAGGCAATTGAGCTTTTTATCTAGGGAATGTAATGATCAAAGCCATTAAAAAAAATAGCACTCAAAGCCCAGAAAGCTACGAACTTGCTTTGCAAGAGTTAGAACAAATTATGACAAGCATGGAAAATGGTCAGTTACCTTTGGCTCAACTTTTGGTTGCGTATGAGCGTGGAGCAGAGTTATTAAAATATTGTCAATCACAGCTAGTTGCCGTACAAGATCAAATTAAAGTTCTTGAGGCAGGAGCACTAAAAAATTGGACCGCTGAATGAATTTTGAATTAAAACCCTGGTCAGAACAACAACTCGCATTAGTCGAGCAAGCACTTTCTTTTTGGGTGCGTGAGCAAACACCAGCCAATTTAGGTGAAGTGATGCGTTATGGAGTACTTGATGGCGGCAAGCGCTTACGCCCTTTATTGGTTTTGGCTGCTGCACAAGCGGTGGAGGGTAATTTAGAGGCCGCGCTTAGAGCGGCTTGTTCAGTAGAGTTGATTCATGCATATTCTTTAATTCATGATGACATGCCCTGCATGGACAACGACGTATTAAGGCGTAACAAGCCCACAGTTCATGTGCAATATGGCGAGGCCAGTGCCTTATTGGCAGGCGACGCAATGCAGGCTTTGGCCTTTGAGATTTTGGCCACTCCATCAGAAAAAATCAATCCTGCAATGGGTGCTCAATTATGCTATTTACTGGCAAAAGCAGCAGGTCAAGATGGTATGGCAGGTGGTCAAGCCATTGATTTAGCCAGTGTAGGTAAGTCACTTAATCACCAAGAATTACAAAAAATGCATGAGTTAAAAACTGGTGCATTGTTAAAGGCAAGTGTGGTGATGGGGGCTATGTGTGGTCAAGTGAACCCTGCAGTACTTGAGCAATTAAGTATTTTTGGAGAAAAAATTGGCCTTGCCTTTCAGGTAGTGGATGATATTTTGGATGTGACTGCTGACTCAGCTGTTTTAGGTAAAACCGCTGGTAAAGATGCCATGCAAAACAAGCCCACTTATGTGTCTATTTTAGGAATGGATAACGCCACTGAGCTGGCCCAAACTTTATACAAGGAAGCTTTAATGGCTCTACAAAATACCAAGCTAAGCCATCAACAACCCTTAGCAGAGTTGGCTGCTATGGTGGTAACCAGAGCCCATTAATTGATCCCTCGCATTTAAGAGCATTATTTTATTATTCATTGACGAAGTAAGCGCTCTGTAGTGTTCATCAGTAAGATTGCATCTTCAAAAATTT
>JALQUL010000319.1 GCA_023260735.1 Limnohabitans sp.
CTCAGTGGTGTTATAAAATGGCTGAAAATGAATCTCTTTCTCCCGCCATCATGACGCGTGCAATTAAGGTGGCAAATGCCATTAAGGCCACTGGTCAAAACAAAAATATCGAACAATTATTAACAGATGTCATTGGTTCTACTATGCAAGCCATGAACGATCCGATTAAAACAGCTAAAGTGAGTCCTTTAGAGTTAAGTTATGGACTTAATTTCGTGAATACTGATTACGATATGCGCCAATTAGTTCAGAGCTTAAAACAATTTCCAGAGGGGCGTATTTGTTTATATGGCCCACCAGGCACAGGCAAAACTGCATTTGCTAAAAATGTGGCTCAAACTTTAGGTAAAGAATCCTTGATTAAAAAAGCCTCTGATATTTTTGCGCCGCATGTAGGAGAAACCGAACGCAATATGGCCATGATTTTTAAACATGCAACAGAACAAAATGCAGTGCTTATTTTAGATGAAGCCGACAGTTTTTTACGCTCACGTCAATTTGCCAAACAAAACTGGGAGGTAAATGCTATTAATGAAATGTTAACTCAACTTGAAAATTTTAATGGATTGTTTTTTGCAAGTACCAATTTAATGGAGCAACTTGATGAAGCAAGTTTGCGCCGCTTTGATTGCAAAATTAAATTTGATTTTTTAAAGCCCGAACAAACCATGCAACTTATGCAGCAAACTTGCCAACTGTTAAATATTCAAGAGCCAATTCATTTGATGAAAGTAGAGACCATTGCCAATTTAACTGCCGGTGATTTTGCCACTATTTTGCGTCAGTCTAGACTTCGCCCCATTTTAAGCGTGGCTGAATTAATGACTCGTTTAAAAGCAGAAGTGAGCGTTAAAAAGCAATACACTGCACCATCGAGTATGGGATTTTTAGCCATGACGGCATAAAAAGCCTATGTGTGGTTGACATGTTAAAAAGCCCCATAAAAAACTCTAGGTTTTTTAAACATAAAGTACAAATTTTTGTAAAGGATCTTGTATTTTTTGCTTGAATGCCCAAAATACGACAATGAATAAACCCAAGGAAAATGACATGAATGAACTTCAAAATACGCCTCCCTATTCGGAAAGCAATTTTTGGGAAAAGTTAAAAAAATTTGCCAAAGTAGCTGGTAAAGAGGTTATCGAAAAAGCATTGTTTTTATATTATGCTGCCCAACAACCCGCTACCCCTTTGTGGGCAAAAACTGCTATTTACGGTGCATTGGCTTATTTTATTTCGCCTATAGATATGCTACCCGACCTTACCCCTTTATTGGGTTACACAGATGACCTCAGTATTTTGGCTGCCGCCCTAGTTACCGTCGCAAGCTATATTACTGATGAAGTTAAGCACAAAGCCAGAGACAAAATGCAAACTTGGTTTGGTAGTCCTGAACTAAAAGAGTAAAAATCTGTTTTAGAGAGTGGAATTGATGCAATCATCTTCTGCTTTAGTTGAATAAATTAAGTAGTTGCAATTGTTAGCTACTTAAATGCTTTCATGCACTTGCTACTATTCGCCCACAATTTAACGGTTATTCAATGCCAACTTAACACCAAATCCAATTAAAGCAATACCGGCTAAACGGGTTGCCAATTTTCTTGCATACGGCAATCCTTTTATACTTAATGCAACCTTGTTGCCCAACAACACTAGCAAAGTTTGATAGATTGCACTAATCAATACAACAAAGGCAATCATTACCATTAAAGTAAAACCACTGGCCTTAGGGCTAATGAACAGCGGAAAAAAAGAAACAAAAAATAATATCACTTTCGGATTAGTTAGACTTACAAAAAACGACCGCTGAAAAAATACCCTTGCTGTTTGCTTATGATTGTTTTGAACTGACGCGTCGGATAATTGAATACGAATTAATTGCCATCCCATCCAAATTAAATAAATAGCCCCCAGCGATTGCAAGCTATATAAAAAAATGGGATTTGCCTTTAATACAGCAGCCAATCCTATAACGGCGGCCAACATATAAATAAAATCACCGCATAAAGTGCCGGCAACAGAAGCAAGCCCAGCGGTGTAACCTTGCCTAGCGGTGGCATTTAAAATGGCAATAGTACCCGCACCAGGAATACTTTGAAAAATCAATACGGCTAAAATAAAACTACTAAAATTTTCAATCCCAAACATACATACCCCAAATATCTAGAAAAACTAATTTTATAAGCAGTCTTGCTCACTGTATATCAATGTTTCACTTAAAAATTAATCTATATCAAGTTAAGACCCAATTTTGTAATTAAGATAGTATCTTTAACAAGGTATGAGCAGATTACAATTAATTTAAAAATCCTCAAAAAATGCAGAGCTTAGTGCTTTTTTTACCCAATTTCAGTACAACTTTTCCTAAAAAAGTTTGCTTGCCCTACTTGCTTATTAGTACTATTGACCTGTCGCATACTAAAACAACCAATGAATTTCCTCAATAAAGAACCGAACCCCAAAAGAATTGACTCTAGCACCGAGAGAAAAATTCTCAAAAAAATTCCTTGGCTTTTATTGCTTGGAACTGTTGTACCACTATTAGGTGTTGCCTTAGTTTATTTTTATGAACAGTTTAATCCTGTAAGTCCCACCTCTACTCTCATGCATGCAGCCGATGATTCTTTCGAATTATTTTTTTATATGATGCTAGGTTTAATCTCTTTTATTTGGACTATGCTGTTAACGCTTGCCTTAGGTTGTGTGATTATGATTATTATGAAGGGTCCGCGTTATTCGGCTGACTCTTACGAGCTCAGCCACAAAGACAGACCTGATGGCTCAACTTAACCATCCATTTTTACTCTCATTTTTACGCTAGTTACCCTTCAATGAACTTACCTTTATTTTTAGAATTATTTTTGTTCAACCATAAGGGCCTAGTTTTTTGCATCGCTTTATTAATTGCCGCCTTCATTGATTGGTATATGGGCGAACCCAAAAGCCAATTTCACCCTGTGGTTTGGATGGGTCATTATCTTCAATATTGGGGACAAAAAATTGCCCCCTTATTTCCAGAAAAAACCAAATTTCACCAAATAAAAAGTTTTACTTTAGGTGGTTTATTTTGGCTAATAGGCTTTGTTTTAGTAGGTGCAATGGCTTTGACACTCGAGTGGTATTTATTTCAACTACCTTGGTATTTATCGGCTATTGGACTTGGCCTATTACTTAAGCCTCTATTTGCCGCCAAAATGTTATTAACCGAGGTGTTAGCGGTCGAAACTGCATTAGCTCAATCACTACCAGCAGGCCAACAAAGATTGTCTTGGTTGTGTAGCCGGGATGTGACACAACTTGACGCAGCACAAGTGCGTGAAACTGCCATTGAAACCCTTGCCGAAAATTTAAACGACTCTGTCGTCGCTCCAATTTTTTGGTTTGTTATTTTTGGTTTACCTGGTGCTGCTGTTTACCGTTTTGCCAATACCGCTGATGCAATGTGGGCATATATAGGTATGCGATCGGGACGACATTGGACTTGGGCAGGTAAGGTTGCTGCCCATATAGACGACATTTTGTCTTGGATTCCTGCTCGCCTAACTGCTTTTTTTATTGCTGTGTTAGCTGGGGGTATGGACTTTAAAAAACTATATCAACAAGCCCAAATAACGCCATCTCCCAATGGTGGTTGGCCAATGGGTGCCATGGCTTTGGTTTTAAATATAAGCCTAGGAAAACCAGGTGTTTATCGACTCAATCCCAAAGCCCCTGCGCCATTAGCTGAACACCTTCACAGAGCAGTCCATTTAAGTCAAAAGGTAGTTTTTTTAATGCTACTAGTGGCTAGTGTTTTATTAGTCATTAACGTCTCTACCTTTCAGACTATATTCACACAGCTTGGACTAACGCTATGAAACGAATTCACGGTGGCCCTAACGAATTGGGCCGAGCCAAATGGGATTTTTCAACCAATAATAATGCCTGTGGACCTTGCCCTATTATTTTATCTCAACTCACACATTTAGACGCTTCAAGTTACCCCGATTACCACTATACCGATCTTCAATCACAACTTGCACGGTTTCATCAAGTAAGTCCGGAGCGAATTGTTCTGGCCACTAGCGCCAGCGAAATGATAATGCGAATAAGTAGTTATTACGCTTGTTTTCACTCTAGTTCAACAGACAAAAAAGTTTGGTATCCTGCCCAGTCTTATGGTGATTACCCATATGCCGCAAATGTATGGCAACTCGAACACTGCCCCGACCCCTCTCAGACCAATTTAGTGTGGTTATGTGAACCTAGTAGCCCTTTGGGGCAATCCTTAGTCAATACCCACTCTTTAATGCAACACAGCCAAACACCCAACACAATGGTGGTACTAGACCGAGCTTATGAACCACTTCGCTTATCAGGTGTTAGTTCTTTTTCAAAGCAACAGTGCAATCAATTGTGGCAATTATGGTCACCCAATAAAGTGTTAGGGTTAACTGGGATTAGAGCAGCCTATTTAATCGCTCCAGAAATAACTCCCCAAGTCATGGCTACGATTAAACAACTCAATCAAATGGCAGCCTCCTGGCCGATTGGTAGTCACGGTGTAGCCATGCTAAATGCTTGGACGCAAAGCAAAGTGCAAGATTGGATTCAACAAAGTCTCATACAACTTCAAAACTTAAAAGCACAACAAATCAATTGGATTAGAGAGCTAGATGGTGTAGAAATTTTACCGAGCCAGACTAATTTCTTTTGTATAAAAGCTCATCTTAATGCACAGATCTTAAAGCAGCATCAGGTTCAATTAAGAGATGCCACTTCATTTGGATTACCTGGCTATTGGAGGATTAGTGTTCAAACTACTGAGGCTCAACATGCTTTAATAACAGCCCTGAAGCAAGCACTGATTCCAAAATAATCGAATGCTATTTGACATTGCTTGCAGGGACTTGTTTAAGCACTCACTTATTTTTTTCGATTTAAATATTTTTCCACTTGTTTTTTTTCCCATTCGGCAGTGTCGAATGGTGAAAATTGAAACACCCGTAGGCCATGAAACAAAACACCTAAGCCCCAGCCAAGCGCTACCCATATCACCCAAAAATAGGCTGGACTTTTAATAAAATTAAAAATAGCCAAACAGCTAACTATCACAAAATACCGAATTAAATGCGAATAAAAACCCTTTAATTTTCTAACATGGGCAATTGCTAAAATTTCATCATTGCTTATTGATTGGCTATTAAAAGCCTGCTGCCCAGGCGTAGAACTAGTAGTGTTTGAACTCATTGGGGGTTCTTTCAAAGTGTTGAAATCGACTTCAAAAACAGAAGCCAAGGCCTTCAGCGATTCCACACTTGCTGATTGACCATTTTCAATACGCTGAATCGTACGAACACTTAGCCCACTTAAATCGGCTAACTGCTCTTGAGACCAGCCTTTTTGAAGACGTAATTTATAAACCAACATGCGTAACTCCTGAAATATGAGTCGAAATAATAACTTTAATAGATGAAAAAAAGAACGACAAACACCCGACAGAGCATGACTTGAGCATGACAGATAAGTATTTTGAGCAATTTTAAAACTGTTGAATTGAGTTTATACATCCTTAATCTAAGGTTTTGACAAAGTCACATCATTGATGCTTTGCATCAACTAAAATTACCCCAATCAATCACATTTAATTTTTACGCTTTAATTCCTTATGAAAATAATAGTCAATTGCTTTTTTTATGTCTTGCCATCTTTTTTAGTTCAACCGTTCAGGCTCAAATCAAAATCACACCTGAAATGGCTAAAGATTTAGGCGCAATCGTCATAATTTTGGCTGAAAAAACAGATGGGGTAAAACTTGGCTATTCACCCAATAGTATCGAATACGTTGACAAATTAATTTTGACATTTCGTAAAAAAGGAATGAAACCAGAACAGGTCAAAAAAACTTTGATTGTTTTAGCTTGCTATGTTGGTGAAGTTGCCGTTAGGAATTTAGATGCTAAATGGGAAATGCCAAATGAAGACCAACGAAAATTTGGTTTTAAAAATACCGGCATTACTACAAAAAACGGGCTTTTTTCTGACCCAATTCAAAAAGCCTGCAAGCTCTTAATCAATGGTGAGGAGGACAGCTTAGTTACACTTTACCAAGTAATGGAAGTAAAAAATATTCCATTTGAACAGTTACAAAATAATTAAAACGATAGACGAAAAAAAAGCCGTAAGAAATCTCTTACAGCCTTTTTTAATGTTGGCGGAGTGGACGGGACTCGAACCCGCGACCCCCGGCGTGACAGGCCGGTATTCTAACCAACTGAACTACCACTCCTAATAGTTTGTTACTGGTTAGTATAACAAACTTTTGTTGCTTTAGTGTAGTGTTCAATTTCAGGATTGTAAAATTCAACATAAGAATAACCCCACATTTTATCAGGATTATCGTTATAGAATTTATTTAGATTTTCCATATAATCGGGAAATATTGCGTCATCATCACATATTAGAATAATAATATCTGAATCACATTCTTTAATAGTATCGTTAATATATTTACCAAAAATTGACCCTCCTATTGCTACTTTATCATCATCAGACATTAATATTGGGGTATAAGTTATTTTTTTTGAATCAAACCC
>JALQUL010000360.1 GCA_023260735.1 Limnohabitans sp.
TAAACATCGGGGTCAATACGTCTTAAAACATCGTTTTTATCGGCTTTAAAAAAGCCTTTAAAAATATCTTTTAATTCTTTTTCTTGGGTATCGGCTTGGGCGGTTAAAAGGTATTTACCTTTGATTTTTCCTTTTAAATAAAAGGCTAAACGACCATCGGTTTGCTGGCCATTAAAACGAGCGTAATCTTCTGGCGTCACCGCATCAATCGAGCCACTATAACTGTTTTTAGAATAGGTTAAATCGGCTAAACCCACCATGTGGAAATATTCACCACTGACCTGCGTATTGAGCGTGTCTTTGATTTCTTTATCGGCAATCTTCGCCTTCACTTCAAAGCGGTGAGTGCCTACTGGTAATAAATACTCCATCACAAAGCGGCGTTGTAAATCAATCGGCACCACTTGTCCGTTAATCGACAACTCATAACCCTCTTTCACCGACTGACCACGCACTCTTACTTTAGAGCCTAATAAAGGAATATTTTGAACGGTTAAAGCACTTTGCCCAAAAGTGTCTTGGCTAAGGGTAAACTCCTCTAGGCTTAAGCCGGTTTCTTGACTTCTTAATTGGGTTTCTAGGCTAGTGCTTTGTTTGAGTTGATCAAGTGCTTGAGCCCGCTCTACACTGCTCACAATGGCGATAGAGCCAACCTTGGTTTCATCCCAACGTTGTTCAGCGTCGTAAACACGCAATTGATATTGCAACACATCGCCCTCACGCAGGGCTAAACTTTTTAATCCAGCACCATCCCACTTGACACTGACCTGGTTGGTTAAACCGTTTATCTCGACAGGAATAACGGCAATAGGTTGGAGGCGGTCTAGGTCTTTAGGAGCATAAACTGAAATTTGTGCCTTTTTAATAAAGGCACTGTAGTTGGTGTAAACACTAAAAGTAATGGCTTGGGCTAATTGACCGTCTTGAAGTGCCACTCTGGCAGTGCTACCAATACTTAAATTAGGTGTTAATAAGGAAGGGTCTTCCGACATCCAAATTTTAGCAATACTTGCCAAAGTAGCAGAAGTAGCACTAAGAGTAGAAACCGCTTTAATTTCTGGGTTAGCAGTAGCTGTAGCAGTGGGCGTAGTAGAAGCAGATGCAAGTTCAAGTGTATTGCTTGGTGCCACTACAGTGGCAACAGGTGAAGAAATAGGGCTAGGAATAGGACTAGGTGCACTAGCCACCACGACCACCTGCTCTTGAGCGTAAGCGTGACCTAATAAAGCAGCTAAGGCAGTCGTACCGAGCATCAAATGTTTCACTGCCTGAGCACTTGCAGTTGCATGAGCAGGCCTTAAGGAACTTGAGCGTAAGCCTTTATGAGAGGATCTTTTGCTTGAACCTGAAGTCATTTTTTGATGTTTCATAAATTTCTCTTTACCTTGACTGCGTTAGCTTGCCAATTAAAAGGCTAGCATCAACAATAAATGAGGTGTTAGGGTGATCTTGTAGTGAATGCGATATTCACTTAACAAGACCCCCTCATTCCACTAATTCAGTACTAGTTACTTAATACCAAAATTAAATACAACTGGAATACCATAAGTTAATCGCTTCACTAATGGGTTTTGAGTAGTGACTTGGCTGCCTTTTGGTAGAGAGTTCATATCCAATTTCACAATGAAGTTACTTCCTCTAGCAACTAAGCCAGGATCAATACCCTCGATGTGATAGCGACCCAATGCGTCGGTTTCTATAATCAGGCCTTGTGTTGTAGTGAGTCTTACTCCTGCAAGACCGGGTTCAGATTCATCATGAATGCCATTACCATTTTTATCTTCAAACACTACACCTAAAATATGAGTATCTTCAAAGTCAGGATCAGAACCTCTCACCACAGAAGCAATGGATTGATTACTTGTGATATAGCCTTCATTATCGGCAGCCCAAGCTAAATTACTTAACTTACCGCGGCCAGCACCTGCCCCTACTCGCATCAAATAACTCACGGTTATTTTTTTGCCTGCCAATACATCTAGCTGAGTAATTTTTAAAGGATATTTAGCAGCCACAGTAAATGAGTCATCTCCGACTACTCTGACACTGCCCTCAACATAACTCAAACCAGGAGCGGCTTTGTCAATTACAAAGAAGTTTTCAGCATCAGTGTCTTCGCTTAAATTTTCGACCAATACTTCATAGCGAACAAAGTCACCAATTTTTACCTGTTTGGAAGTGGTCGTTTTAGTGACTCGTAATACTACTTCACGTAAGACTTTTACTTTGGTAGTACATCCTAATTTACAGCTTCCTTGATCTGGTACTGCCTTATTGGATACAAAATTACCAGCGTCTTTAGTCACTACCGCTTTGTACTTGAAGGTATGAACACCATTCTCGGCTCCACTTTCCAAAATACAAGTAATAACCAAACCAGATTGGGTACAACCCTCTGGTACTTTGCTAACCGCCAGACCCACACTACGAGTATCGACAATCGTTAAGGGTTGAGTAGTAGGACCATTTTTAACTGTCACCTTAAGGGTATAGTTAATACTATCGCCTACACGAACGCCTTTTTTACCATCTGCATCACTGAATTTTTGGGTATCAATTGCCCATAACAAATGCTCTGTAATACAAGCGCCTTCGGTTTCACATCCAGATAT
>JALQUL010000239.1 GCA_023260735.1 Limnohabitans sp.
AATTGGCAGCTTGGCGTGTTCGTTTACAAATGCGCGAAATGATTGAACCAACGGGTTTATGGGAGCATGAGATTCAATTCAAAATTGCCCCTATGTTAGCTACGTTGCAAGCTCGCTTAATCAATGAGCTTCAACTGGAAAAAGTAGATGACTCGATTCGGCGATTGGCTTTTTCTATTGTCGGTTTAGGAGTTCATGTCATGGTTTCCAGAGACGTCGTCACTCAATTAATGCCCAATTTAACTTCCTCTACAGAAGCAATTGATTCCTATACCGAGCAACTCGTCATTTATGCCCAAGCCATGGTGGAGTCAGAAAGACTGGTTCGTTCCAAAAAATTGTAATTTCTCCGTATTTGTATTTATTTAAAACACTATAGCAATGAAAAAAATCGACCTGAATCACCAAGCGCACAAAGTTTTGATACTCAATCCAAGAATCTTGGTATATGTGACCATCCCAGTATTATTAGGCGCTTGTACGCTATTTTCACAGCCTAGTAGCCCCGATAGTATGGTCTTACCTCAATGGTTGAGTTCATTGACCGCACCACACAAAGATACTAAGCCAATTTCAAATTTTACTAGCACTACATCTACCCTGATTCCTCATAAAGGTTCTTTAGCGGATCTCAATCAGTGGTGGGCAAGTTTGAAAGACCCTGTTTTACTGGAGCTAATTGCAGATGCCCAAAAATTAAGTCCTACTTTAGCACTTGCTAAAACAAGAATTGAGCAAGCTAGGGCCCAGCTAACCATTAGCCAAGCAGCGGGAGTGCCCAATTTGTCCGGAAGTCTGGGTATTAGTCGAAGCCGCACAGACCCTAGCTATCCTGTTGCGAATATGCTTAGCGGTAGTTTACAGGCGAGCTGGGAGTTAGATTTATGGGGCAGTTTGTCTTTGGGTAAAGACGCTGCCGATAAAAGAGTACAAGGTAGTCAGGCTGCTTGGCATGAGGCTAGAGTAAGTGTGGCAGCTGAAGTAGCCACCGTTTATTACAACTTGCTTAATTGTGAACGTATGGCCAGTAGCAATGCACAACAAGTTCAATCTTTAAAAGAAACACAAAGGTTGAATGACTTATTGGTAAAAAACGGATTTATGTCGGCTGTGCAGTCGTCTTATTCGGTTTTGGCATTATCACAAAGCGAGACTAACTTAGCGCAAGTCAATGCACAGTGTCGATCGCTACATTCTGCTTTGTATGCATTAACCGGCCTTAATGAAGCTAAGTTAAAAAAATTGATCTCTGTAGCCAATACCACTGAATTTTTTCCAGCTAGTGTCATGATGCCTGTTGTGCCAACAGTACCAGCCCAGTTATTAAGCCAAAGGCCCGATGTTTGGGCTGCAGAAAATGAAGTGGCCGCAGCCAGCGCAGAAGTTGGGCAAGCCCAAAGGCAATTTTTACCGCGGCTTGGTCTTAGTGGTTCTGTTACTGCAATTAGAGCCAATTCTGCAGATGTAACAACCAATTTAAAAACATGGTCAATTGGTCCTTTAGCATTTACCTTACCCATTTTTGAGGGGGGAAAAATTGCGGCTCAAGAAAAGATTGCTAACGCGCAATATGACCAAGCAGTAGTGATTTATCAGGCTAAAGTGCGTCAAGCAGTGCAAGAAACACAAGATGCATTAAGTTTATTACAAGCTACCGATGAGCAGTCGCAATCTGCCCAAGCGGCTTTCAAAGCGGCAAGCCAAATATTACGTTCTTCTGAGTTACAACTTAAACAAGGCATGCTAAGTGGTTTACAAATGGAAGAAGCCAAACGCCAAATGTTGTCAGCAAAAATGGGTCTTCATATCGCCGAACTTAATCGTATGAATGCCTGGATTAGTTTGTACAGAGTATTAGGTGGTGGTTGGGAAAGTAAAACCAATAGTTAATATTAATCCAATCATAGCCCTCATTTTGTTTCAAAAATTAGTTTAGTAGGTCGTCATGTTGTATGACATTCACTCCATCAAGATAAGGTATTTAAAGTTTAAAATGAAAGTCAATCAGATGAACTCTCAACCCGCCTCTCTCTTTATTCCGCTTGGTTTGTCCTTGATGCTTGCATTAGGCTTAACCGCTTGTGGCGATGATGCTAAAAATAGCCCTAGTATGGCAGCCTCACAAGAGTCAAAAGCCTCCATACCTGACGCCAAACTAGGTAAGGCAGCCCTCACTGTCACTACTATTAAAACCGTTCAAGATCAGTTGCCCATGACTTTTTCTGCCAATGGCAATATTGTGGCTTGGCAAGAGGCAAGTGTGGGCTCTTTAAGCAATGGTTTGCGCATTAATCAAGTATTGGTCAATGTGGGTGATGTAGTAAAAAAAGGTCAAGTTTTAGCCACTTTTGCCGCGGAGTCGGTGCAGGCGGAAGTTGCACAAACCCAAGCAAATTTATTAGAAGCTAAAGCCAATCTTTTAGATGCCAATGCCAACGCCGAAAGAGCCAATGCTTTAAAAGGCACTGGTGCTTTAAGTGCACAACAAATTGAACAATATTTAACAGCGGCTAAGTCAGCTCAGGCCAGGGTTCAAGCGGCTCAAGCCATGTTAGATGCTCAAACTATCCGTCTTAAACAAGCCCAAGTAGTAGCCCCAGATGATGGCATTATTTCGGCTCGTAATGCAACTGTAGGAACAGTTGCTGGCACGGGGGCCGAGTTGTTTAAATTAATTCGTCAAAGTCGCCTTGAGTGGCGAGGTGAACTCACTTCAGACGAATTAGCTCGCGTAAAAGTGGGTTCCGAGGTCAAGGTAAAAGGTTTGGCTGGCGCTATGCTCAATGGCAAAATTAGATCAATAGCACCAAGTCTAGATCCGCAATCCCGTGCGGCTTTGGTATATGTTGATTTGCCGGTAGGTACCAATGCGATTAAAGCAGGTATGTTTGCTCGTGGCGAGTTTAATTTAGGAATGAGTCAGGCTCAAACTTTAGAGCAAACTGCTTTAGTAGTGCGTGATGGATTCTCTTATGTCTTTAAGGTCAATCCCGATTTACGAGTAACTCGACTCAAAGTACAAACTGGGCGCATTGTAGGCACACAAGTTGAATTATTAACTCCCTTGCCAGCAGAGACATTACTTGTCGCAAATGGCGCCGGATTTTTAAACGATGGAGACATGGTGAAAGTGGTTGCGACTGTATCACAGAATGCCAAGGCCTCTGCTTCTGCCGCTCAATAAGGATTGCCTCATATTATGAATATTTCATCTTGGTCGATTAAAAATCCAGTACCAGCTATTATGTTGTTTGTACTGCTTACTTTTGCGGGTATGATTTCCTTCAATAGCATGAAGGTACAAAACTTTCCTGATATTGATTTGCCGACTATTACGGTAGTGGCTGGTTTACCAGGGGCTGCACCAGCTCAACTTGAAACCGATGTCGCCAGAAAAATAGAAGACTCTGTGGCTTCACTACAAGGTATTAAACATATTTATACCAAGGTGCAAGACGGCTCGGTTACCATTACTGCTGAATTTAGAATTGAAAAACCAGTTCAAGAAGCGTTAGATGAAGTGCGCTCAGCGGTTAGTCGAGTAAGAGGCGATTTACCTAGCGATATAACTGAGCCAATGGTGAGTAAGTTAGATATGGCAGCACAGCCGATTTTGGCTTTTACCATTCGTTCGGTACCAGTTAAAGGTGCCAGCCAACCGAGCATGGACAATGAAGCTTTAAGTTGGTTTGTCGATAACGACATCACTAAAAAATTATTATCAGTGAGGGGTGTTGGTGCTGTAAACCGTGTTGGCGGTGTGACCAGACAAATCAATGTTGAACTAGATCCGGTAAAACTGCAATCTTTTGGAGCCACTGCAACGGATGTCTCTAGACAATTGCGCATGATGCAAACTGAGAGTGCAGGGGGGCGCGTCGATTTAGGTGGTGCCGAACAGCCTTTGCGCACTATTGCCACTAGTAAAAGTGCACAAGATATTGGCGAGTTACCCATTACTTTAAGTACGGGTCAAAAAATCTCTTTGAATCAAATTGCCAGCGTTCAAGATGGTATTGCAGAGCCACGTGCAGCTGCCTATTTAAATGGCTTGCCGGTAGTGGGTTTTGAGGTCTCAAGAAGCCGTGGTGAGAGCGAAGTAGCGGTGGGTAATGCCGTATTAGCAAAACTTGAAGAGTTAAAAAAAGCACACCCTGATATTGAAATTACCGAGGCCTTGCCA
>JALQUL010000124.1 GCA_023260735.1 Limnohabitans sp.
GCAGCCGCTGCCTCTGCTGCTTTGGCCAGCAACGGTCCTGCTGATAAAAATAAAACGCCAGCTATTGATGCTAATAAAGCTAACGCGCCAGAAGCACCAAAATTAGTTTCTCTGCGCCAAGAAGTTAAATTGGGTTTAAGAAAAGCAGGAAAAGTCGAAGTGCTGGAAGGTTTGCAACTAGGTCAAACTATTGTGGTGGCGGGTCAGCAGCGTTTACAAAAAGATGTCACTCCTGTTCGAGTGGTGCCATCTGCAAAATCAGACGGGCGTGGTGGTAATCCTAATTCTGCTGCAAATTCTAGTGTGAACCCTGCTTCAAACAGTGGTTCTATGGCTAGTAGTGCCGCCAGCCGTTAATTGGAGATGATTGATGAAACTATCTGAAATCTCTATTCGAAGACCCGTATTTGCAACGGTTTTATCATTGCTGATTGTATTAATTGGTGCAGTTGCATTTCAAAGCCTGACGGTTCGTGAATATCCGAAAATTGATGAACCCGTTGTATCGGTGCAAACTCGATTTGCTGGCGCCTCTAGTGAGGTAATGGAAAGTCAAGTTACTAAAATTTTAGAAGACTCCTTAGCTGGCATTGAAGGGGTTGATATTATTACCTCTACCAGTCGCCAAGAGCAAAGTAATATCACGGTTCGATTTGCATTATCGCGCGAAGCCGATTCTGCTGCTGCCGATGTACGGGATAAAGTTTCAAGGGTTAGGCAAAGATTACCGCAAGGTATTGACGAGCCAGTGATGGCCAAAGTAGAAGCAGATGCTTCACCGGTGATTTTTTTGTCGCTCAACTCAGATGCTCACACGCCCTTACAGTTGTCCTCTATGGCTAACTTATTGGTGAAACCCGTATTACAGACAGCTCCTGGGGCTTCTGATGTAGTGGTTTATGGCGAGCGCAAATTTTCTATGCAGGTGCAACTTGACCCTGACAGATTAGCTGCCTATAAGCTAACGACACAAGATGTGGAAGATGCCATTCGTAGAGCTAATTTAGAAGTACCCGCTGGTCGTATTGAAAGCAATTTACGCGAGTTTAGTGTTACTGCCTCTACCGACCTAAAACAAGCGCGAGAGTTTGGTGCAGTAGTGGTGAAGTCGGTTAACGGTCAGGCTATTCGTTTATCAGATATCGCTAAAATTTTTGAGGGCCCCGTCAATGAACGAACCAGCGTAAGGCTGAATGGTAAAGATTCGGTAGGCCTGGGTGTCATTCGACAAGCGCAAGCTAATCCACTTGAATTATCAGCAGGTGTAAAAGCATTATTAGAAAAAATACAAACGGATTTACCTGATGGTGTGAAGATTGAAATTGCTAATGATAATTCGGTTTTTATTGACCGCTCTATCAAAGAAGTGTTTAAAACTTTTATTGAAGCCTCTTTGTTAGTGGCCTTAGTTATTTTTGTATTTTTAAGAACCCTGCGTGCTTCTATTATTCCATTATTAGCTATTCCGGTTGCCATTATTGGCACCTTTGCTTTAATGGGCTTAGCCGGTTTTACTATCAATACACTTACCTTATTGGCTTTGGTGTTAGCCATTGGTTTGGTGGTCGATGATGCGATTGTGATGTTAGAGAATATTTATAGGCACATAGAGGAAGGATTGAGTCCATTTCAGGCGGCTTTAAAAGGCTCTAGAGAGGTGGGGTTTGCAATTGTTGCTATGACCCTTACTTTGGTAGCAGTTTACGCTCCATTAGCTTTTACACCTGGCCGTACAGGCCGATTATTTACCGAATTTGCTTTAGCATTAGCGGGTTCGGTATTGGTTTCGGGAGTGGTAGCCTTAACCCTCTCTCCAATGCTTAGTGCTTTATTATTAAAGCACAATCCAAACCCCTCTTGGTTTGATAGAAGTATGGAAAAGGTATTAACCAAAATCAGTTCTGGTTATGCAGGTGTTTTAAACTTGGTGTTAAAAAACCGCTGGATTGTGATTGTCATCATGTTATTGAGTGGCCTAGCCTCGTGGTGGACTTTATCGGTCATTAAACGTGAATTAGCCCCAATTGAAGATAGGGGCGTGGTATTGGTGCAAATGAACGCACCTGATGGTTCTACTGTAGCCTACACCAGCAAGTATGCCAAAATGATTGAAAAAATTGGTTCTGATTACCCAGAGTTCGATAGAATTTTTGCCATTGTAGGCAACCCGACAGTAGGTCAAGGCAATGTGTTTTTAAGAACCACACCTTGGGAAGAGCGCACCCGTACAACGCAAGAGTTAGCCAAAGAAATTGGCCCTAAAGTGGCCGCTTTGGCTGGAGTGAGCGCCAATACCAATACGCCGCCTTCCTTGGGTCAAGGCTTTACGCAGCGTCCTGTTGGCTTTGTGATTATCACCAGCGATTCTTATCAAAATTTATCTGCAGCAGTAAGGTCAATGCAGGAAGAAATAGCCAAAAACCCTGGCCTTATTCAAGTCGATACCGATTTACGTTTAAACAAACCTGAAATCCGTTTAGAAGTTGATCGTGAACGAGCCATTGATATGGGAGTCGGTGTCGATGTGGTTGCAAGAACCATAGAGACTATGTTGGGAGGACGTTCTGTGACTCGTTACAAACGAGAAGGTGAGCAATATGATGTGATTGTAAAAACCAGTCCTAATTCGCAAGATACTCCTGACGACATTGAGAAAATATTTGTGCGTGGTAAAAATGATGCCATGATTCCTTTATCTTCATTAGTGAAAATAAGGGAGGTGGTTGCGCCACGTGAACTCAATCATTTTGGCCAAAGACGTTCTGCTGTTATTAGTGCTAATTTGGCCCCCAACTATTCATTGGGTGAAGCTTTAGATTTTATGGATGCGACCGCTGCCAAAGTTTTAAAACCGGGCTATACCACTAATTTAACGGGCTCTAGTCGAGAGTTTAGAAAATCAGCCGATGCACTTAGTTTGGTGTTTATTTTGGCTTTGGTGTTTATTTTTTTAGTGATGGCAGCACAATTTGAAAGCTTTATTGACCCATTTGTGATATTGTTAAGCGTACCACTTTCTATGGCAGGTGCCCTTTTGGCATTACATTTTACGGGTGGTTCGCTTAATGTGTTTAGTCAAATTGGTTTAATAACTTTGGTGGGTTTAATATCTAAACATGGTATTTTGATTGTAGAGTTTGCCAATCAACTAAGGCTTGACGGGCTCTCTACACTTGAGGCAATTAAACGCTCTGCGGAGCAACGTTTACGCCCCATCTTAATGACCACCGGTGCAATGGTTTTGGGGGCTATTCCCTTGGCCCTATCAACTGGTGCTGGCGCAGAAAGCCGTCAGCAAATTGGTTGGGTAATTGTGGGCGGCATGACTTTGGGAACTTTGTTAACCATTTTTGTAGTGCCTACCATGTACACCTTGTTTGCACGTAAGACTACCCCTGGTCCTAATTTAGAAGCTGATAATAGTTTGATAGCAAATGCTTAGAAACCTATCAATAACGTCGATGTTATTTAACTGAATTATTGTCCTCTATTGTCGGAGTGATGTGAGGCTTACCTTAATATTTATGAATTACCAATACTTTAAAGAGTTGAAATGGCACTAACATTTTTAGATCGCAAAACCCGAATTAGCCTGGTGGGTTTGTTAGCATTTTTTACAATAGTTTTATGGACGGTTTTACGTATAGTCTTGTGGTTTAGTACAGGACCGAGCCAATTGACTTTTAATCAAACTTTAGGCGTATTTGCAGTTGGCTTTATTTTTGATTTGGCAACTTTGGCTTTTCTAGTTGTGCCATTTTTATTAATAGCGGCCGTTGTACCTGACTCTTGGCGGGAAGCCAAATGGTATTTAGTCATACGCTGGTTGTTGGCGTTTGTAGTAGTTTATGCAATAGGTTTTGGAGTGGTATCTGAAGTGGTGTTTTGGAATGAGTTTACCACTCGCTTTAACTTTATAGCAGTTGATTATTTAGTCTATACCCATGAGGTTATTGGCAATATCGTAGAATCCTATCCTATTGCTTTACTGCTAAGTTTAATAGCAGTAGTAGTGGTGTTTATACTCTGGATGTTTAGTCGATATTTTATAATTGACAGGGCATATCGAGCTAAATCCAACCGATTTTTTTTAGTGGGATTAGCTCTGGTTTTTCCATTGGTAAGTGCGAAGTTTATTAACCTAGACCAAAGCCATTTTAGTAGTAACAATTATGCCAACGAGTTAGCAGGCAATGGGCTTTATGGTTTTGCAGCAGCCTTTAGGCGCAATGACCTTAGCTACGAAAAGTTTTACGCTACTTTAGATCAAAGCCAAGCAGATGAAATTTTAAAAAACTTGGCAGTTGAGCGAGTGAGTTTAAAGCCTAATGCACAAGTAACGACTAATCCCGATTTAGCATTACCAGAGCCATTCATTAAACGTCCTAAAAACATTGTCTTGGTAAGCGTAGAAAGCTTGTCGGCCCACTTTGTAGGTGCTTATGGCAGTTCTGAAGGTTTAACTCCAGAAATTGACAAACTAGCTAAAAATGGTGTGCAATTAGACCGTCTGTTTGCTACTGGAACTCGAACCGTGCGTGGCTTAGAGGCTTTGTCATTAGGCACACCCCCAATTCCTGGCCAAGCGATTGTGCATAGGCCTAATAATGATCAGCTCGACACCCTAGGCATGGTGCTACGCAATAAAGGCTTTAACACCTATTTTATTTATGGTGGTTATGGTTATTTTGACAATATGAATGCCTACTTTAAAGGTAATTTGCATGAGGTAAAAGACCGCACTGATTTTGCAAAAGAAAGTATTGCAGGCGAAAATATTTGGGGCGTTGCAGATGAAAGTTTATTTGGCAATGCAGTCGATTGGATGGATCAATCGGCAGGTACTGGCAAACCATTTTTTGCCCATATTATGACCACCAGCAACCACAGGCCTTATACCTTCCCCGAAGGACGAATTGATATGCCTTCTGGCAGCCGAGATGCAGCAGTTAAATACACTGATTATTCTATTGGTCAGCTCATTAGCAAAGCACAAACCAAACCATGGTTTAAAGACACTTTGTTTGTGATTGTGGCTGACCACTGTGCTTCAGTAGCGGGTAAAACACAGCTACCAGTGGCAGGTTACCATATTGCTGGTTTCATGTATGGCCCTGATGTTGTCAAGCCACATCGTGTAGGCTACAACATCAGCCAAATTGATATTGCTCCTACTTTGTTACAAATAACCGGTACCGACCCTGCCCCTTATTTTTTTGGTGAACCGATTTGGCAACAAAAACCCGTTGGCAACCGAGTATTTATTAGTAATTACCAAGAACTAGGTTATTACAAAAATAATGATTTAATTGTGTTGTCACCCAAGCAAAAAGTACAGGCCTTTAAAGTCGATCCTGCCACCTTAGAATCGACCCCTACAGTAGTAAACGAAACGCTTAAAAATGAAGCCATCGCCTACTACCAAACAGCCGCTAAGGCGTTTAAGAATGGTGAGTTAAAGTTTAAGAAGACACCTTAAACAATTAGGCTTAGCCGCTATGACGGCGTAGGGGCTAAGCGGTTTACCAGTCATTAAAGTTTTGATCATTTTTGGATTGCCCAGTAGCACCACTTTCAGGGCAAAAGGGGTCTATGACTCTTCAATTCAACTCAATCTGTAAAAATTGCAAATGCAGTTTATAAAACTCGCGCCACTCCCACAGTAACCCCAGTCTAATCCAACAACATTACCTGCACCCAGTCACCTTCTTGAACATTGCCTTGCTCGGGGCCAAGCACAACTAAGCAATTGGCGCTGGTCATAGAACTTAAAACCCCAGAGCCTTGGTTGCCAATTAACTGCACATAATTTTGTTGGTTTTTAAGGCTAAGAAAAGCTCTTTGGTATTCGGTGCGGCCTGGTTTTTTGCGTATGGCGCTGCTGCTGATGGCGCTAATAAGTCGGGAGCTATTGCTTATTGCTCCTTGCATTTTTTCTAGAGCGGCTTTTACAAAAATCATAAATGTCACCATGACGGCGACCGGGTTACCGGGTAGCCCAAATACCGGAATCATTCGAGGTGAATGTGGGTCTGAATCTGATGATGGATCTAAATCAACATCAATATTACTCGTGTATTGTGGTAATAATCCAAAAGCCATTGGCCTGCCAGGTCGCATCGCAATGCGCCAAAACTCCACTCCACCTAAAGGCGTTTTAGCCGAATTGTTTCGAGCTAATTCGGCCATCATGGTTTTGGTGAAATCGGCTTCACCAACGCTAACTCCGCCACTGGTAATAATGCAGTCGGCCTTAGCCAATGCTTGTAAGTAGGCGGCTTTTAATTGTTCTGGTTGATCGGGAATACAGCCTAAATCAATCACTTCACAGCCTAGTTGTGACAACATACCAAACACGGTGTAGCGATTACTATCGTAAACAGCACCATGCCGTGGCAAATCCCCTAGGCTTAGGATTTCATCCCCAGTTGAAAAATAGGCCACCTTTAAAGGCCTCATCACACTCACTTTTGCAATCCCTAAACTGGCAATTAAACCCAATGCCGCTGGCGTTAATTTTTGGCCTTTTTGCAGAGCTGGTAAATCTTTTTGCAAGTCTTCACCACACAACCTACGGTTGTCACCCGTTTTAATTTTTGTATCGCTAATAACAATGCTTTGCATGGTTTCGTTAAAACTGCAATTTTCTTTGGGAACGACGGTATCAAAACCTTCTGGCATGACAGCGCCAGTGGTAATTTTAATGCACACTCCCACTAGGGTTGGAAGGGGTTCAGTGGGCACGAATGGGTGACCAGCAAAGGTTTCGCCAATTATTTTAAGCCTTATGCCCTCAGGTGTTTTTAATGCTTCAGCATCTAAGGATTGACCATTAAAGGCATAACCATCCATGGCAGAGTTGTTGTGGGGTGGCACATTGATGGGTGAAATAATCGCTTGTGCGAGAACTTTGTTAAAAGCCGAAAATAGCGGTAAAGTTTCGCTTAACTCAGAGGCTTTTACGGTGCTTAATATTTGTTCTAAAGATTCAGAAACACTTTTATCTATTTGCTGATAAGTAGCGGCGGTTGATGGGTTCATAAGTGGTGGATTTACACAAAGTAGATGTCGAAAAAAATGCTTTCATAACAAGCCAAGCTGAAAGAGTTCAATAGCAAATCTTAAGGGGCTTGCTTGGGATTGGTGGCTAATTGGTTGATTTGCTCATGCATTTGTGCCAATTCGGCATGGCTGTTAATGTTGGCAAAATCTAGTGCATTGTGGCCACTTAAAGCGATTTCTAAAATGGCCACATTTTCTTGTTCAGCCCAGGTTTCAATTTTGGCTTTTCCGGCCAGTAAATAATTTTCTAAAGAAGCACTTAACGACTGGTGAATCAAACAAAAAACGGGCTGCACTTGGTAGCTATCGAGTTGCCTAACAGGACAATTTTTTAAACTGAGTTCTTGGCTTGAATAACTGGCTACCATGGCAATGCGGGTGTTTTGTGAGGTGGCTAATTGTTTTAACTGGGCAACTAAATTGCTTGGGAAAAACGGCGTATCGCAGGGGGTAATTTGTAGCCATGGGGTTTTACACTGTTTTAAACCAGCTAACATGCCCGCCAAGGGGCCTAAATAGCCCTCTAGGGTGTCTTTTAGCACAGTACAACCTAATTGTTCATATTGCTCTATAGAACGGTTGGCGTTGATATAAACGGTGGCTACTTGTTTTTCTAATAAATCAAGTGTCCATTGCACTAGAGTTTTGTTATTAAATAATTCTAGGCCTTTGTCAATGCCACCCATTCTTGTGGCTCGGCCACCTGCCAAAATTAAGCCGCTTACTTGTGTATCTTTTGTGGTCATATGTGACTTTTAATAGGTGGCTTTTTAAAATGTATTCGGTAAAGGTTTTAGAGAGGGTATTTTTAACCGCCTATATAACTCATTTCAACCCGTTTGCCGTTGTTATTAGGGGCAATACCTAAGGCTCTTAATTCGGAATAATGATCGGTGCGTTGATGCCAAATTTGTGAAATTGTGCGCGCTAATGTAAATTCTTTTTCTGCGTCATTATTTATCGCAGGGTCGCGCAAAATTTGTCTTAGGTCGTAACCTTGGCTGGCAAATAGGCATAAATAGAGTTTGCCTTCGGTTGAAATCCTCGCTCTATTGCAGTCTTTGCAAAAGGCTTTACTTACGCTGCTAATAAGGCCGATTTCTCCTGCGGCTTTATCGTGCGTGCCATCGGTATTTTTATAGCCATAACGTTCGGCGGTTTCGCCAGTTACTGTGGCAGGCAATTGCATAAGGCCAAACTCTTGGTCTAATAGATCAATAATT
>JALQUL010000129.1 GCA_023260735.1 Limnohabitans sp.
CGATACAAAAATTGTATCTTAATGTTGTGAAAGAGAATCCTCTTGACTCAGAGAAATAGTGGTAACTAACTCAAGCTGGGGGCCTTTTTGATCAACGCCCAACTCTTGAATAATATTTTCTGTAGCAGATAGTGAGGGCATTAAAACCTCAGTCTTAACATCCGTCTGATTCTGCAAAGTTTTGATTTCTTGAGTTTGAGTATTGGGAGTTTGCTGGGGCGCTGGCAACTCATTTGTGGGCGTTTGTAAAGGCAAATCTTCGAGGTATTCATCGCCACTCAAACTATGACCTAAAGCTTGCTCTACTTCATTCATGCGTAACTGTAAAAAAATATCTCGACTAAAAGTATATTTATCAAGAGCAGAATCATCTAGCATATTGGTTGCATTTAACAAATTAGCTCTTTGATCAATAGCTCTAAATGCGTACAAGCTATTTCTGAGGGAAACCTGTTCTAGTTGCCAAACCAAATCACCTTTGGCAATTACTGTAGAAGCCAAACTATCTCTTAAGGTAGAGGGTCCCAACACTGGAATCACTAGATAGGGTCCTGGAGGTACACCCCAACGACCGAGCGTTTGACCAAAGTCAGCTTTATGACGCTCAATATTCATTTCGCTGGCAATATCAAATACACCAACAAAACCGAAAATGGTATTAACTCCCACTCGTATGACGCCTTCAGCAGCAGCTTGACCATGGCCTTGCAATATATTATTAATTACTGTCCATACACTGCTTAAATTAAAAAAGAAATTACTCACACCTGTTCTAAACAAATCGGGAGTGTACTTTTTATAAGCTTGGGCAACTGGTTTTAATGCGATATTGTCTAGATTTTCGTTGAACTCATAAGCTTTACGATTAAATGACTCAAAAGGATCCACCTGGCTTAACACACCAAAATTTTTGCTACTTTTATTCGTTTGCACTTGGCCATTATCTGAAACAAGCTGAGTGCTTGCACAGGATGCCATTAAAACTACTAAAGCACCAACTGTGATACCTTGAAATGCTTGACGCCACTTCTGCTTCAAGTTTGTTGGATGACATAGACTCATTTATTGTGACCCACTGTCTAGAGTTTCGGGGGTTTTTGATCCCTCTTGAGCCTTACTAAACATAAATTGGCCAATTAAGTTTTCTAACACTACCGCTGATTGGGTTTGTGAAATAATCGCACCTTGTTTCCAAGAGGCTTCTTCAGAGCCAGGCTCGATACCAATATATTGCTCACCCAATAGACCACTGGTTAAAATTTTAAGTGAACTATCTTTGGGAAAGCTAAATTGCTCTTGCATAGAGATGGTAACTCTTGCTTGATAAGATTGTGGATCAAGTGTGATGGTTTCAACACGCCCTACCAAGACGCCTGCACTGCGCACTGCTGCCTTCGGTTTTAAACCACCAATATTGTCAAATTTAGCAACCACTTGGTAGGTGGGCTGAAAATTGAGGTTTAACAAATTAGCCGCCTGTAATGCTAAAAAAAGCAAAGAAGCTAAACCTAAAACCACAAATAAACCAACCCAAATATCATTTTTAGATTTTTGCATAATAACTCTTTAAATCGAAAACATCATAGCCGTTAACATAAAGTCTAGACCAAGAACCGCTAAGGATGACATCACAACAGTGCGTGTGGTTGCCTGAGAAACGCCCTCTGGTGTGGGACCCGCCACATAAGCCTGATAGAGTGCAATAAAGGTACAAGTAAAGCCAAAAACAATACTTTTAACCACTCCGTTGCCCACATCTTTCCAAACATCGACTCCGCCCTGAATTTGGCTCCAGAAAGAGCCAGCATCAACACCAATCATTAAAACACCAACTACCCACCCCCCAATAATTCCCATGGCACTAAAAAAGGCGGCTAATAAAGGCATGGTAATGACTCCAGCCCAAAACCGAGGGGCTAAAGTACGAACAATGGGGTCAACGGCCATCATTTCCATGGCTCCCGTGATTTCTTGGGCTTTCATGATACCGATTTCAGCTGTAAGTGAGGTGCCTGCTCTGCCTGAATACAAAAGCGCAGTGACCACGGGTCCTAATTCACGAACTAAGCTGAGTGTCACTAATAGGCCTAAGGCTTCTGCGGATCCGTATCTTTGAAGCGTGTAATACCCTTGCAACCCAAAGACAAAACCAACAAATAAACCTGAAATACCAATAATGGCTAAAGAATAATTACCTAAAAAATGGATTTGATCCCGGATTAAACCTGGTCTTTTTAATGCGGTTGGAAATAATAAACACAACTGAAAAAACAGTCGAGCAGCAAAACCAATTTTGGCTAATTGAGACCTAACTTTATTACCAATCTTGCTTAATTGCCGAGACGGATTAGCCGAAAACCTTTGACCCGCAGTGGAATCAGGGACTTTTAAGCCAAAATCTTCTTCTACGGAAGGACCTGGATAATGAAAACCAACTGGTCCATCGGCCTGAGCGTTGATGTACTGCATGACCAGAGGATCTTTACTTTGCATTACCTCTTGGGGAGTACCTTGGGCTGCAATTTTTCCATTAGCCAAAATAATGATTTGATCAGCTAATGCAAATGATTGCTCTAATTCGTGAGAAACCACCAAACTGGTAAGTCCCATAGAGTCGTTTAAATGCCGAATGAGTTTTGCTGCAGTACCCATAGAGATGGGATCTAAACCAGAAAAAGGCTCATCGTACATGACCAGTTCTGGGTCTAGGGCAATAGCTCTTGCTAAAGCCACTCGCCTAGACATACCACCCGATAACTCGGAAGGCATTAAATGTTGCGCACCACGAAGTCCTACTGCATTGAGTTTCATAAGGACAATGTCACGAATCATAGATTCTGATAAATGACTGTGCTCACGAAGCGGAAAAGCAACATTATCAAACACGTTTAAATCAGTAAATAGTGCACCAAATTGAAACAGCATACCCATACGCCTTCTTGCGTCATAGAGCTCTTTTTGTGCCAACTGAGGTATATTTTGTTCTTGGAACAGTACCTTACCTTCTTGAGGTTTAACCTGCCCACCAATTAAACGCAATACAGTGGTTTTCCCCCCGCCTGAGGCGCCCATTAGTACAGTCACCTTACCTTTGGGTAAAGTGAGCGATAGATTATCTAAAATGACACGTTCACCGTAACCGAAACGAACATTTTGAAGTTCTACTAAAGATGTGTTGGATTGTGGATTTAACATTAAGGCGCAATTGTAATGCTGGGGGCCAATAAAATATAAAAATAAAATGTGTAAAGTTACTGCTTAGACCAAGCAACTTGCTATCAAAACAGCACAAGCTGGTGTTGTAAAATGAGATAAATTGCTTGCTGATTTTTATCTACTCGATGTTGAATGGATTTAAAAAAGGGTCTAGGTATAAAAAATTGCCGAGTTCAATGCGACAATTAGCCCAATCAATTGATAGGCTGATTCGATAATTTTTAACTAAACCGCAACAAGCACTTGTTGAGTAAATCAAAATACACCACCAAATAAGATTCAAATTATATCATTTGAAAGATTAGGACTTGGGCGTGTCAATTTGAAATGTATCTTGGAATAATAATTAAATAAGCCAAGAACCTTGTCATAAGTTAATAAGGAATACACATAAGCAGACTTTTCAAACCCACTTCCTATTTATCATTATTTCATGAAATAGTCATTGACTGATCATCAAGCAAAGCAATGATAGGGTCTTTAATAACACGATCCTGTAGAAAAATTCATGAAGCAAAATACACGTGCTAATTTTAACGAAGAAGACTCTACCAGCAGTCCCAACCCTAGCTTTGAAGATGTTTCTCAAGCCAGATTAGGCAGTAGAGACTGGATCAAAGGCGCTACGCTAGGTGTTGCAACTACTGAAAAGAATGATGGAGTAATTGGTAGTTAAACCATTCATCCATTAAGCAAAAAAGCCCAGCAATGGGCTTTTAAGTTGATTGAATTAAAGAAGCATTAACGTGGCAATGTGCTTGAACCCATTAAGAACTCATCCACCGATTTAGCTGCTTGACGACCTTCACGAATCGCCCAAACCACTAAACTTTGACCACGACGCATATCGCCAGCAACAAACAATTTAGGTACATTGCTACTATACGCGTTTTTACCTTCAGTACTTGATTTAGCATTACCACGAGCATCTTTATCAACACCAAAAGCATCTAAAACAGTAGCTACTGGAGACACAAATCCCATTGCCAGTAAAACTAAATCAGCAGGAATGGTTTGCTCGGAACCCGCCACTTCCTGCATTTTTCCGTCTTTCCATTCGACCCGCACTGTTTGTACACCTTTAACTTTACCTTTTTCACCAATAAAAGCTTTGGTTGAAATAGCAAACTCACGAGTACAACCTTCATCATGGCTGGAGCTAGTGCGCAATTTCATTGGCCAATAAGGCCAAGTTAATGGACGGTTTTCTTCGACTGGGGCTTTAGGCATTACTTCAAATTGAGTAACACTAACTGCACCATGACGGTTACTGGTACCTACACAATCACTACCCGTATCACCGCCACCAATGACGACTACATGTTTGCCATCAGCACGTAATTGCCCTTTTAACTTGTCACCCGCATTGACTTTATTTTGCTGTGGTAAGAACTCCATTGCAAAATGAATGCCATCAAGATCGCGACCTGGTACGGGTAAGTCACGAGATTGCTCTGAACCACCGGTTAACAAAACTGCATCGAATGATTTTAATAACTCTTGTGGTGCAATGGTTTCTTTGGCCCAGTTAGTCACTTTGCTGCCTTCAGGCAATTGACCCACCATTACACCTGTTTTAAAGGTAACGCCCTCGGCTTTCATTTGCTCGACACGGCGGTCAATATGGCTTTTCTCGAGTTTAAAGTCGGGAATACCATAACGCAATAAACCACCTACTCGGTCATTTTTTTCGTAAACTGTAACGTCGTGACCTACTCGTGCCAATTGCTGAGCAGCTGCCAAACCAGCAGGACCTGCACCCACCACGGCTACTTTTTTGCCTGTTTTTTGTGCTGCGATTTGTGGTTTGACCCAACCTTCTTGCCACGCTTTATCAATGATCGCATGCTCAATGGATTTAATACCCACGGCTTGTTCATTCACATTCAAGGTACAAGCTGCCTCGCAAGGGGCAGGACAAATGCGACCGGTAAACTCGGGAAAGTTGTTAGTACTATGTAATACAGCAATCGCATTTTGCCAGTCTTGACGATAAACCAAATCGTTAAAATCTGGAATGATATTGTTAACTGGGCAACCGTTATTACAAAACGGAATACCACAATCCATACAACGGGCCGCTTGTGTTTGTGCCTGTTGATCATCTAAACCGATGACAAATTCTTTGTAATTTTTTAAACGTTCGACAACCGGTTGATAACCTTCTTCTAATCGAGCGAACTCTTTAAAACCAGTGACTTTTCCCATTTTTAATCCTATTGATAGTCAATTTAATGCATGTATTGGTGATGACCAAAACTAAAATTATTTAGCCACAACCGTTGCTTTTGCTTGGTTAGAAGCAGCAACTTGAACAGTTGCTTGCGCCATTTCAGCTAAAGCACGTTTGTATTCATGTGGGAATACTTTGACAAATTTCTGTCTTGAGTTTTCCCAGTCATCTAATAAATCACGAGCACGTTTGCTACCTGTCCAACGATTATGTTGTTGCAAAAGTTGTTTGACGGCTTCTTCATCGGTTTTACCTTGATGCCACAAAGCAGTTGGCATAGTATCTTTTTGCTCTTGTGCAGAAAGTACTTTGTCTAAACCTACCATTGAGGTATTACAACGTTTAGCAAAACCACCATCTTCGTCGTAGATATAAGCAATACCACCGCTCATACCTGCTGCAAAGTTACGGCCTGTTTTACCTAACACTAAAACAGTACCACCCGTCATGTATTCACAACCGTGGTCACCAGTTCCCTCTACAACTGCAGTAGCACCTGACAAACGAACCGCAAAACGCTCGCCACCGACACCGCTAAAGAAAGCCTCACCACTGGTTGCACCGTACATCACGGTGTTACCGCAAATAGTGTTGTTGGTCGCTACACCACGGAAATCAATGCTCGGTCGAACAGCAATACGACCACCACTTAAACCTTTACCAGTGTAATCATTGGCATCACCAATTAAGTACAAAGTAATACCATTGGCTAAGAATGCACCAAATGATTGTCCGCCAGTACCCTCAAGCTGAATGTGAATAGTGTCATCTGGCAAACCTTCAGGATGAACTTTAGTGACTGCACCTGACAACATTGCACCTACTGAACGGTTGACGTTGCGAACTGTTTCCATAATCTTGACTGGCTTGCCTGTTTCAATGGCAGATTTAGCTTTTTCAATTAATAAATTGTCAAAGTTTTTCTCAAGGCCATGCTCTTGAGTTGCTACATGGCGTACATCGGCTTCAATGCCTGCCAATGGTTGGGCAAATAAACGACCAAAATCAAGGCCTTTTGCTTTCCAATGTTCAATGCCTTTACGTGTGTCGAGTAAATCAACACGACCGACTAAATCATCAAATTTACGGATGCCTAACTGCGCCATAATTTGTCGTACTTCTTCTGCAATAAAGAAGAAGTAGTTCACTACATGCTCTGGTTTACCAGAGAATTTTTTACGCAATTCTGGATCTTGTGTAGCCACGCCGACTGGGCATGTATTCAAATGACACTTACGCATCATGATACAACCCTCAACCACTAATGGAGCAGTTGCAAAACCGAATTCATCTGCACCTAATAATGCACCAATTGCAACGTCACGACCGGTTTTCATTTGACCGTCAGCTTGTACACGAATACGACCACGTAAGCGGTTTAACACCAAGGTTTGTTGAGTTTCAGCTAAACCAATTTCCCACGGGCTACCTGCATGCTTAATAGAGGACCATGGTGATGCACCGGTACCGCCATCATGACCTGCAATTACCACATGGTCAGCTTTACATTTAGCCACACCTGCTGCAATCGTACCCACACCAATTTCACTCACCAACTTGACACTGATGTCAGCATGAGGGGCTACATTTTTTAAATCGTGAATAAGTTGAGCTAAGTCTTCAATGGAGTAAATATCATGATGCGGTGGTGGAGAAATTAGACCAACACCAGGCACAGAATAACGCAATTTACCAATGTACTTAGATACTTTACCGCCTGGTAACTGACCACCCTCTCCAGGTTTAGCGCCTTGCGCCATTTTGATCTGGATTTGATCAGCGCTTGATAAATATTCGGCAGTCACACCAAAACGGCCCGATGCCACTTGTTTAATACGTGAACGAAGTGAATCGTTGGCTTGTAAAACATAATCGGCTTCAATTACGTCTGCACCTAAGACTTGTTTTAAGGTCTCTCCTTGTTTGATAGGAATACCTTTAAGCTCTTGACGGTAACGAACTGGATCTTCACCGCCCTCACCAGTATTGCTCTTACCACCAATACGATTCATGGCAATTGCCAATGTGGCATGCGCCTCAGAGGAGATTGAACCCAATGACATCGCACCTGTTGCAAAACGTTTGACGATTTCTTTGGCTGGTTCTACTTCATCAATTGAAATGGCTTTGCTTGGATCAATTTTGAACTCGAACAAACCACGTAATGTCATGTGACGACGTGATTGGTCGTTAATGAGTTGAGCGTATTCTTTGTAGGTATTCCAGTTATTAGAGCGTGTGCTGTGCTGTAATTTGGCAATTACATCAGGTGTCCACATATGCTCTTCACCGCGAGCGCGCCATGCGTACTCACCACCAGCGTCAAGCATATTAGCTAATATTGGGTCATTACCAAAGGCGGCTTTGTGTGAACGAATCGTTTCTTCGGCAATATCAAAAACACCAATACCTTCTACCTTGCTTGGAGTACCAGTGAAGTATTTGTTAATGGTAGCGCTTGATAAACCAATGGCTTCAAATAATTGCGCGCCACAATAACTCATATAGGTGGACACGCCCATTTTTGACATGATTTTAGACAAGCCTTTACCAACAGCTTTGATGTAGTTGTAAATTGCTTTTTCTGGGCTTAAATCATCTTTTAAATCTTTATGCAAATCGGCCAAAGTTTCCATTGCAAGGTAGGGGTGAACAGCTTCTGCACCGTAACCAGCCAATACTGCAAAATGATGAACTTCACGCGCACTGCCAGTTTCGACCACTAAACCAGCAGTGGTACGTAAACCTGCACCCACTAAATGTTGATGAATAGCGCTTAACGCTAACAATGCAGGAATGGCCACTTGAGAGGCGCTCACGCCTTTATCGCTAATAATTAAAATATTGCGACCAGTTTTAATTGCGTCAACCGCCTCTGCACAGAGTGAAGCCAATTTAGCCTCGACACCTTGTGCACCCCATGATACTGGATAAGTAATGTCAATGGTGTGGCTCTTAAATTTACCTTGTGTATGACGCTCGATGCTACGGATTTTATCCATGGCAGCAAAGTCAAGCACAGGTTGACTCACTTCAAGACGCATTGGCGGATTAACTTGATTGATATCGAGTAAATTGGGTTTTGGACCGATAAATGACACCAAAGACATCACAATCGCTTCACGGATTGGGTCGATAGGTGGGTTGGTAACCTGTGCAAACAACTGTTTAAAGTAGTTGTACAAAGGTTTGTTTTTATCAGACAAGACCGCCAATGGGCTATCGTTACCCATAGAGCCTGTAGCTTCTTCGCCAGCAGATGCCATAGGACTTAATAAAAACTTAATATCTTCTTGAGTAAAGCCAAATGCTTGCTGGCGATCTAATAAAGTGGCCTGGGTTTCAGTGTTTGCTGAAACGGGAACAGAGATCTCATCGAGCTTAATCCGCAAGTCTTCATTCCATTGTTTGTAGGGCTTGCTATTGGCTAAGTTGGCTTTTAATTCTTCATCATCAATCATGCGACCTTGCTCAAGATCGATTAAAAACATTTTGCCTGGTTGTAAACGCCATTTACGAACAATTTTATGTTCTGGAATTGGCAATACACCTGACTCAGAACCCATGATGACTAAATCGTCATCGGTGATGCAATAACGTGAAGGACGTAATCCGTTACGGTCTAAGGTTGCCCCAATTTGACGGCCGTCAGTGAACACAATAGAAGCTGGACCATCCCATGGCTCTAACATAGGGGCATGATATTCGTAGAATGCACGGCGACGCTCGTCCATGCTCGCATGTTGCTCCCATGGCTCAGGAATCATCATCATGACAGCTTGGCTAATAGGATAGCCCGACATAGTTAACAACTCAAGGCAGTTGTCAAATGTGGCGGTATCGGATTGACCTGCAAAACTAATCGGATAGAGCTTTTTAAGGTCATTGCCTAAAACGGGTGAGCTCATTACGCCCTCACGGGCTTTCATCCAGTTATAGTTGCCTTTAACGGTGTTGATTTCACCGTTGTGTGCAACATAACGATAAGGATGTGATAAAGACCATTCTGGGAAGGTATTGGTAGAGAAACGTTGATGCACCAAACCTAAAGCAGAAACACAACGTACATCTTGCAAATCAATATAGTAGGTACCAACTTGATCGGCTAATAACAAACCTTTATACACCACAGTACGGCTAGACATACTAGGTACATAGTATTCTTGGCTATGCATGAGTTGCAAATTTTGAATCGCGGCACTGGCGGTTTTACGAATCACATACAATTTGCGCTCGAGGGCATCTTGCACAATCACGTCTGAACCACGACCAATAAAGACTTGGCGTAACACAGGTTCTTTTTCACGTACAGTAGGTGACATTGGCATGTCACGGTTAACCGGCACATCGCGCCAGCCTAATAGAACCTGACCTTCCGCTTTAATAGCACGTTCCATTTCTTGCTCGCAAGCCAAACGTGATGCATGTTCTTTTGGTAAAAAGATCATACCAACACCGTACTCGCCTGGTGGAGGTAACTCAACACCTTGCTTGAGCATTTCTTCACGATAAAGCGCATCTGGAATTTGCAACAAAATACCGGCGCCATCGCCCATTAATTTATCGGCACCTACAGCACCCCGATGATCTAAATTCTCAAGAATTTTAAGTGCATTTTTAACGATATCGTGTGATTTATGACCACGGATATGAGCCACAAAACCAACACCACAGGCGTCATGTTCTTGGCCTTGACTATATAAACCAGTTTGTTGTAAATGGGCAATTTCTTGTGCCGTAGTCATAGAGATTCCTTGGTAACAAATAATAGATACTTAAAATTCGATTTGCTAGATCAATTTAAAAACGTTTGGTTTTTAAATGGTGCAAGCCAATATTGAATTTATTTTTAGCTTGAAAGCAAACTAAGATTTACAAATAATGAAAAACCAGAGACTATTTTTAAATCCTAGGGTTAATATGGATTTTAATCAATTTTTTGACCCTTCTTTAAAAATTAAATGGGGTCAGATCACTAATAGTATTGAAGATTGAATTTTTCACATGAAAATTAGGGACACATCAAACCCAGACTTCTTGATTACAATCTAATTTCAAAGTTTTTACGATACGATGTTTGGCGCAGTCAACAGAGTTCTAACGGGACGACCTGCCTTACCTCGCTTTAATTTTTGACTCGTCAAACGTTGCAGTGCGTCTATGAAGGGCTCTGAACCCAAAACCTTGTCGTGACCCAAAGCGGACTGCAAAGCCTTGGTTTTAGAAACACCTAAACCCTGATGCAAAATTTCATAATACGCCTTTTCACGATCAAAAGGGGTATTCCCTAGCAACCACCACTCCTTAATAGGATGTAACCAACGAATTTCGGAGTAACCTAAATAATGAGGGCTCGCACTTAAATTAGCTACATCTAGATGAAATTGCTCGGCTGTAATGTTGGCCTTTTCGTTCATATAAAGCACCACATCAAGGCCGTGATGTGCAACATCTACAATAGTGCACAAAAACCGGCCATTCCATAAAGAACCAGATCGAGCGTGTTTTTGATTGAAATAAGGAACGTATTTACGGCTAATTGCTTGAACAAATCCCGAAATAGCAGTTTCGTTTTTAGGACTTAATAATAAATAAAATTCATTAGTGCTAATTAAAAAACCATGTAGCGCAAGCTCAAACAAAGGCAAGGTTTCTGCAATTATGGTTCTAAGTCGCTTGGCGTCTTCGTTAGTTTTACATATCTCTTGAAAATTATGACCCACTTGCTTTACAAAATGGACCTGATTTGGAATTACGAGACGAGCTTGCCTGGCCATTTTAAAATCAATTATTGTGCTAGTACAGGTGAATCTACACTTTCAAGCAAAGGCTCTTGAGCGCCCAAAGTGGTAATGGCACTAGGTAAGCGCTTAAACCTAGTAGTCAATAAATTAGCTATAGAAAACTGTTGCAAAATTTCAAGCAAATGCACTGCTGAACTGCGTTTTTTCTGACCTGTATATTTGGCTACAATTAACTCGTTTTTCATACTGTGCTCCCAGCCAACTAGCTCGGTTACAGTGACTTGATAACCACAAGCTTCTAGATATAAACAACGCAGTACATTGGTAATTTGACTACCTAATTCACGGGTGTGCAAAGGATGTCGCCATAACTCGCCTAAAGAAGATTTAGCCACTGACAAAGCTCGGTTTTGCCTTAAGTTAGCCGCCACTTCAGCTTGACAACAAGGCACTAAAATCATATATTTGGCTTTTTTTATTAAGCCAAACTCAATGGCATCGTCGGTTGCACTATCGCAGGCATGAAGTGCGGTTACTACATCAATTTGACTTGGTAAAGAGGCATCTTGCATGGCATCTTGAACACTTTTATCGGCAAAAATCATGCCTTTAAAACCTAATTCTTGAGCCAATTGTTTCGATTTTTCTACTAACTCCAGCCTAGTCTCTATGCCAATCATTTGACCTTGTTCTTTGTTTTTAAAGAACAAATCATAAATTAAAAAACCTAAATAGGATTTACCAGCACCTAGATCAGCGACTGACAGGCCATTGGGCCCTTCAGGTAAGGATAAAAGTGCTTTTTCAATAAACTGATACAAATGAGTAATTTGTTTGAGTTTACGACGACTGTCTTGATTGAGCTTTCCCTCACGCGTGAGAATATGCAAGGCCTGTAGCAACTTTAATGACTGGCCTGGCCTTAATTCTGCAATAAACTCGTCTAGTGGAGATGGCTTGGCTTTTGCCATAGATTTTTGGCGTTCAGGGTGATTGTTTTTTTTCATATTGATAAGCTTATCACCTAGAGGATAAAAAAGAGCTGAGAAAAGTAAGCATCTACTATTGTGATGACTGACAACAACGATCAATCACTTTTCTGACTATATCGTCAGGAGCTGGCAACATAAAGGCAGTACCTTTACCTGAAATTAATACAAAACGAATCTCACCCGCTTCTGATTTTTTATCTGAACGCATAAGTTCTAAATAACGTCCTGCATTATCTTGAGCATCTAAAACAGGCCCGACTATGGGTAAACCCGCTTTTTCAATTAAGTGTACCAAGCGATTCACATAATTTTGATCAATAAAACCCAGCTCTTTAGATAAATGAGCCGCCATGACCATACCAGCCCCAACCGCTTCGCCATGCAGCCATTGACCATAACCCATACCTGCCTCTATAGCATGTCCAAAAGTATGACCAAAATTTAGAATAGCTCTTAACCCAGATTCTTTTTCGTCTTGGCCCACCACATAGGCTTTTATTTCACAGCTTTTTTCAATTGCATAGGATAAAGCAACAGGATCTTTTTGAATTAATAAATCGATATTTGCTTCTAACCAAGACAAAAATGGTAAGTCGGCAATCGGCCCATATTTAATCACTTCTGCTAAACCAGCTGACAACTCTTTGGCTGGCAAGGTATTAAGAGTAGAACTGTCGCAAATCACCTTTAAGGGCTGGTAAAAAGCACCTACCATATTTTTACCCAAAGGATGGTTAATACCTGTTTTACCGCCCACTGATGAATCTACCTGAGACAATAAAGTGGTAGGAACTTGCACAAATGGAATACCTCGCATATAACAAGCTGCTGCAAAACCTGTCATATCACCTATTACACCACCACCCAAAGCCACTAAAAGAGTTTTTCGGTCGGCTGACTTTTGTAATAAATCATCAAAAATAAGTTGTAGAGTTTCCCATGTTTTAAAGACTTCTCCATCGGGCAAACTCAGCACATCAACTTTTTGATATTGATTGCGTAATAAAGCTTGAACTTTAGCCGCATAAAGCGGTGCGACAGTGGTGTTAGTGACCACCAGCACACTACTAGCTTTGGGTAAATCTTTAAAAATATCGGACTGATCTAATAAATCATGACCAATTAAAATATCGTAACTACGTTCTGCAAGTTGAATACGAACGGTTGAATGAGCTGGCATAAGCGTAATGGAAAGAATTAGGATTCTGGAATGGGCTCAATGACTGAGCTAGAAGAATGTAAGTCTACACTGCTTTTAAGCCCTGCCAATTCAAGTTGCATCACAATCATATTGATGACTCGACTCATGGACTGCTTGCTGGTGTCGACAACAAAATGAGCACAAGCTTGGTACAAAGGATCTCTTTGTTGTGAAAGCTCACGCAACTTGGCGAGTGGATCAGCGACTTGCAATAATGGTCTACCTTTATCATGTTTAAGGCGACGGTAGATTTCTTCAGGTGTTGATCTTAAGTAAACCACGTAACAGTTTTTTTTCAAATTAATTCTGTTCACCTCTCGAGTCACTACACCACCACCGGTAGATAACACACCTTGCTGCAAACACAACTGAGCAATTACTCTTTCTTCGAGTAATCGGAATTTTTCTTCACCCTCTCGTTCAAAATATTCACGAATTGAACAGGCTATCTCATCGGTGATGATTTGATCGGAATCTAAAAAATTGCTTGATAATCTTTTGGCTAAATGCCAACCTACAGAGGACTTGCCTGATCCAGGCAGTCCTACTAATGCCACTAACAAAGTGCCCCCTATCGCACGGACTGATCAGAAATAACTCTAGGAGTAATAAACACCAACATTTCTTGTTTAGCCGATTTGCGAGTTTTAGTCTTAAATGCATTTCCGATAATTGGCACATCTCCCAAGACAGGCACTTTTGCCTCATCATCGGTTTCCGTTAACTCGAAAATACCACCAATCACAACTGTACCACCATTTTCAACCAATACTTGAGTCTTTATGTGTTTTGTATTGATTGCAAAACCTGCTGTAGTGGACTGGCCAACTGAATCTTTATTAACATCAAGATCCAAAATAATATTGCCTTCTGGGGTAATTTGTGGAGTCACCTCTAATTTTAGTGATGCCTTACGGAAGGCAATCGAAGTGGCTCCGCTGGCGGTGGACACCTCATAAGGTAGCTCGGTACCTTGTTCAATTAACGCTTTAGTTTGATCTGCTGTCACCACTCTAGGACTAGATACCACCTTACCCTTACCATCGGCCTCAAGCGCTGAGAGTTCTAAATTGAGGAAACGGTTAGCCACACTACTAAATAATGAAATCGCCATTCTTGATGCGTTAAAACCACTTAATGAGGTAGCTGGCAAACTGATCAATTGTGTGTTTTGAGTATCTAAAACGTTGGTGGCTTCGGTAGTTGTACTGGCTACGGCATTGTAAGAACCACCAAAAGCAATTCTTTGACCCTTATTATTAATAGCATCACCTGCCTGTCCACCTCGAACACCACCTAAATCAGATCCCCCCCAACGCACACCTAATGACTTACCAAAGGTATCAGAAGCTTCCACAATCCGAGCTTCAATCACTACTTGCCTAATAGCAATATCAAGCTTTTTGATCATTTCTTCAACTTGTACCAATTTTGAAGCAATATCAGTAACAAAAATTTGATTGGTTCTTGGCTCAGCGATAACACTGCCTCGAGGAGATAATAAACCTCGACTTGTATTATTAGTATTAGCAGATGGAGGCGCAATTTGTTGAGAAATTTCGGCGGCTTTTGTATAGTTCAATTGGAAAGACTGAGTTTTTAATGGCTCTAAATTTTCAATTGCGACTTTTGCCTCTAGTTCTTGCCTTTCTTTGGTAGCTAATTCTTCTTTGGGAGCAATCCACAATACAGTACCCGATTTACGAACCCCCAAAGATTTAGCTTGTAAAATAATGTCGAGCGCTTGATCCCAAGGCACATCTTTAAGACGTAAGGTCACAGTACCAGTAACTGTGTCAGAGGTAATAATATTAAAATTAGTAAAGTCTGCAATCACTTGAAGCAAAGATCTAATTTCAATATTTTGGAAATTAAGGGATAACTTCTCACCAGAATAACCTTTTCCTGCACTTAACTTATTAGGATCTTGAGTCTGTGACCTTACCTCCAATACAAACTTGGTGTCAGTTTGATAAACTGAATGCTCCCATAAGCCTTTATTGTCAATCACAATTCTAACTTTATCACCTGCTACATCTGTAGTGATAGTTTGTATCGGTGTTCCAAAATCAACGACGTCTAATTTTCTTCGTAAATTGTCAGGGATAGTCGACTTTAAAATCTCTACAATTAAGCTATTGGATTGCTGTTTAATATCAATGCCAACCTGATTACTAGGTAAAGTTAATTCAAGTCGGCCAGCGCCATCCGTTCCCCTTTTAAAATCGGGGGCTGTCATAGTTAAAACTTTTTCATTTAAACTTTCAGCAAAAACAGTAGGACGATTAGCAACTGTTGCATTGACTTCTGGTTTAGTAAAAATTACATATAGAATATTACCACTTTGCTGAATTTTGTGAGTACTTGACTGTTTTAAATTCAAGACCAAACGAGTTCTATCGGCAACCTCAACTAAGTTGGCATTTTTCACTAAACCGGTCGGTAGATCGACCATGGATTTACCTAAACCATTGCGTACACTTGGTAAATCTAATACCAATCGAGCTGGGGATTGAACTGAAAAAGCGTTAATTTTTCCCTGATAAGCTGCCGATAAATCAACTTTAAATACATCGTTTCCTTCTTGAATAGAAGAGGAAATTTTAGTGATTGACACTTGCGCAAAACTATTGAAGCTAAGAATTGCAAGAAAACCGACTAATAGGCTTCTTAAAATAAACCCTAAACCTTTATTACCTATTTGCATCATTTTTTCTCCTGCAATTGAAGCATTGCTTTTTTCTCTACCCATTCACCAGAACCTTCTTGAACCACCTCACGAATTGTTATTTCTGATTCGGTGATTTTTTGAATGAGTCCAAAGTTTAGACCTATATGGTTACCCGTTTTCACTTAAAATAATTTGTCACCAGACTTGATTAAGGCCACCTGCTGCCCATTTTTAAATAAAGTTCCCACCATACTTAATGAATCTAGTGGAATTGCTTCTAAAGGCTCTTTGCGACGACTATTCTCTGCGTTAAATAATTTACTACTTGAGGCAGATTGAGTAGTTTCTTGGCGCAAAATAGATAATAGTTTTTGCGTGTTAAATGGCTCTACTCCAGAAGTTTGGTCATAAGGCTGAGGTACAAAACTGATAGGTTCTGGGCTCTTATTAACACTTGGTGCCGCTTTTTTTCTTTCTGCCTTTAACCAATCATAAAGCTCATCTTCCGAACTACCAAAACAACCCACCAAGAAAAAAGGTAGAACCAACAGCATAATCAAAGTTATTTTTCTCATTGTGGATTGCCTTTATTCCTAGATTCTGCTTTATTCTTGAGCTGAATTTTTACCTCTTCCTCATCTAAATAACGGAATGTTTTAGCAGTAGCTTCTAGCACTAACTTACCTTCTTTATCTTTATTGGTAGAGGGGCTAGGAAAAATAACCAAATTATTAAGAGTCACAATTCTAGATAGTCCTGCTACATCAGAACTAAAATGTGCTAAGTCATGATATTTTCCAGTTACCTTCACCGAAATAGGCAACTCAGCGTAATAATCTTTTAACACGGCCTGACCAGGCCTAAACAACTCAAAGCTTAAACCACGGCTAATACCAGCTTGGTTAATGTCAGATAACAACGCATCCATCTCTGATTTACTTGGCAATTGTTTCTCAAGCTGGGTTACAAATATTTCAACTTGCTCTTTTTGTCTAGTTAAGGTTTCTACATTATTTGCTTTTTGCAATTTTCGGCTGAACTCTTCTTTGTACAGCGCTTCTTGGTCAATTAAACCTTGTAATTCGGTTTCTACATCGCGCACAAAAAGAACCCAACCCAAAAACAAAACAGCAAATGTAACCAAGACAAAAACGCCCATTTTAAAGGGCGCAGGCCAATTCCATGGTTCTTGTGAGTTGAGCTCTGCAAATTGTGATTGCAGATTATTTTTATCTTCTTTTTTCTTTTTTCCAAACATAATCGTTTTTTAATGAGATATAAAATATAAAACTTAAGGTTTAAGTTGAGCTGTAGAAGTAGCAGCACCTGAAGCAGTAGAGGCACTGTCAAGAGGGGTGGCTGGCTTTTGTTTGACAATCATTTGAAAATTGGCAACTTGACGCTGGTCACGCTGATTAAGACTAGTGGTAGCAGCCACAATTTCAACTAACTCAGGAGTTTCTAGCCATGGACTGCGAGTATCTAAATTAGTCAATAATTCTGAAATACGCTGATTCGACTGCGCCACACCTGCTAAAGTTATTTTACGTCCATCTTGCTTAATAGAAGTCAAATACATACCTTCGGGAATGAGCCGGGTAAACTCTGCTAATAAATGAACGGGTAAATTCCTATCAGCTTGTAAATCTTCAACTGCTTTTTTTCGAGCTTTTAAAGCCAAAATTTCGGCTTCTAGATTGGCTACTTGTTTGATTTCAAGGTCTAATTTTTTAATTTCTGCAGTTAACAACTGATTTCTATAGTTTTGAGACTCAATCCTCATTTGTGTATAAGAAATCCAGCCGTACGTTAAACCCATGCCAGCAAAAGCAAATAAAACGACCGTGTTGCGAAAGTCAACTTTACGTTTCTCACGAGCAATTTCACGGTGCGGTAATAAATTAAGTAATATCATGCTAAAAACCTCCGCATCGCAAGTCCTGCTGCAAAATAATAAGCAGGTGCTTCTCTACGTAAGCGTTTATTCACTTGCTCCGACTTAATAGTCATGCCATCAAAAGGGCTAGCTAGTTCGCAGGCAATACCAGTTTGTGAACTTACCGCCCGTGACAAACCAGTAATACAAGCGCCGCCACCTGAAAGAATAATTTTACTAACCCTTTGGCGACCTGAAGAAGAATGAAAAAATTGAACACCACGTTCAATTTCTAGAGCCGTATTGGCCAAATAAGGCGCGATTACACTTGACTCATAGCCAGCAGGTAAGTCACGACTGCGTTTTTTTCGTTCTGCTTCGGTTGCGCTTAAACCATAATGAGATTCAATTAAATTGGTGAGCTGACTACCACCAAAACTTAAGTCTCGATCAAAAATCAATATGCCGGATTGATAAACTTGTAAGTTTGTCGAGACAGAGCCTATATCTAAATTGGCAACCAATGGGCCGTCTGACTCATGGAACTCAGTGAGATTAGCTAAACTAACTGAACAAGCCATTCTGGCACGAACAAAAGCACCCACCTCTAAAACAGATACTTTTAAGCCAGCAGCTTCAGCAATAGTTTGCCACTCTTCCACTTTATCTTTACGAGCTGCAGCGACTAAAACTTCAACCTCGCCAGTTCCTATCACAGGGTTGAGCTTGACGTAATCAATATTGACTTCGTCTAATGCCCAAGGTAAATAAGAAGATATCTCGGATTCAACTTGCGCTTCAAAATCATTGTCGTTTAAATCAGCTTGAATATTAACGGTTTTGGTAACAATGGCAGACGAAGGTAATGCCATAACCACATTTTTTGTTCTTGCACCACTTTGAGCAACCGCTCGCTTTACAGAAGTGGCAACTTCTATCATTTTTTCAACCGAGTCACCCATAATCCAACCAGGCTGCAGTCTTTCACTCCCGCAATGAGCTAACACAAACTGTCCTGACATGCCTCGCTCAAGTCCTACGACGCGAACAACGGACGAGCCAATATCTAGCCCAATCATTGCAGTTGCCCGCTTTTGGGTTATAGATGAAAAAACATTAGAAAGGAAAGACAAAACAAATCCCCTACGTATGCATAAATTATAAAGTTACTAGCCAAATATTACCAACCAAGTAATAAGTGAGATACTATAACTTAGAAAAAAGTTTAAACTCATTAATTACGCCTGCTGATGAATATAACAATTCCTTATAGTATCTCGCAACAAATGACTAACAACAACAATTTGTTGCTTGAAATGATGAAGTATTTTTGTTTTTTTGAAAAATTTAGACTTTAATATTAGGCTCCAAGTAGAGAAAACAAAAAATTGACAAAACCGACTTATTTTCTTTTAAGATTGTCATCGCTATACAATACACAACGTTTTTAAATAATCGGTCGCCCTAAAAGCTCCCTCTTTCAACCCTACAACTCGAAATGCTTAGTGCTTTTCAATAACATATTCATATAACGTGGTTAAAAAAGTCATATTTGGTTTATTAAGTTTAATTGCGGCACTGGTGCTTGCCATCATGCTTGTGATTGGTATTTCAATAGCACTTATCTATCCGACACTGCCAGACGTCTCTGAACTAACAGACTATCGTCCCAAATTACCACTTAGAATTTATGCTGAAAACAACACCTTAATTGGTGAATTTGGTGAAGAAAGAAGAAAGTTTGTTCCCATTAATGAAATTCCGGTGGTTATGAAACAAGCTATTTTATCGATCGAAGACTCCAATTTTTATTCACATGGGGGCATTGATTTAAAAGGTGTGTTAAGAGCTGGGTTAGCAAATATTAGCTCAACGGGACGCCAAGGTGCATCTACCATCACTATGCAGGTGGCGAGAAATGTTTATTTGTCCAATGAACAAACCTATTCCCGTAAAATTTACGAAATGATGCTGACCTTCAAATTAGAAAAATCATTAAGCAAGGATCAAATTCTAGAAGTCTATATGAACCAAATCTATTTAGGCGAAAGAGCCTATGGATTTGCAGCTGCTGCAGAAACCTATTTTGGCAAACCCATTGGCCAAATTACGATTGCTGAAGCTGCCATGTTAGCTGGTCTTCCAAAAGCCCCCTCCAAATACAACCCAATTGTCAATCGTGAGCGGGCTACCATTCGTCAACAATATATTATTCAGAGAATGTTGGAGTTGAACTATATTACTCCAGCCCAAGCAGAAGAAGCAAAATCTGAACAACTTACCCTGAAAAGTAGAAATCAGTTTCTAAATGTTCAAGCCGATTATGTAGCTGAAATGGCTAGACAGCTGATTTTTGCTCAATATGGCGAACTCACCTACACACGTGGTATTAATGTTTACACCACCTTAAATGATGTGCTTCAAAACACTGCCTATCAATCGCTTCGTCAGGGTATTATTGATTACGAAAGACGCCAAATTTACCGTGGTCCCGAAAAATTTATTGAGTTAGGCAACACCCAAAGAGAAATTGAAGACACGCTCGACGATGCCTTCAATGAATTCTCCAATAATGACGATATTTTGGTAGCCGTTGTACTTGATGTGAATCCTCAAAAAATTCAAGCCGTACTTAATTCTGGTGAGCATATAGAAATTACGGCAGAAGGATTAAAGCCTGTTCAGTCAGGCTTGGCTAAATCGGCACCTGCAAAACAAAAAATTACTCGTGGTGCTGTTATTCGGGTACATAAAAATAACAAGGGAAATTGGGAAGCCACACAACTTCCCGAAGTAGAAGGCGCTTTTGTTGCCGTCGATCCCAAAACTGGAGGTATAAAAGCCTTGGTTGGTGGTTTTGACTTTGATAAAAACAAATTTAATCATGTCACGCAGGCATGGCGCCAACCGGGCTCAAGTTTTAAGCCGTTTATTTATTCAGCTTCACTTGAAAAAGGGCTTACTCCGTCCACCTTAATTAATGATAGTGAATTATTTTTCTCTGCCGCTCAAACTGGGGGGCAGGCTTGGGAACCTAAAAACTATGATGGTAGTTTTGATGGACCTATGACCATGAGAACCGCACTTGCCAAATCCAAAAACATGGTTTCGATTCGTATTTTGCAAGAAATACAACCTCAATTTGCGCAAGACTGGATCACACGATTTGGCTTTGACGCCAGTAGGCATCCGCCATATTTAACTATGGCTTTGGGCGCTGGTTCGGTTACTCCACTCCAAATGGCAAGTGCCTATTCGGTTTTTGCCAATGGCGGACATTTTTTAAAACCTTACCTCATTACCAAAATTACCGACCAAAAGGGCAATGTGCTAATTGAGACTCAAAAACCACAACTTAATGAAAGTAATTTGGTGATAGAGCCCCGAAATGCTTTTATCACTACCAGTTTATTACAAGAAGTGACGGTTAGGGGAACTGCAGCTAAAGCTGCTGCTCAATTAAAACGCACCGACATATATGGAAAAACAGGCACGACCAATGATGCAATTGATGCTTGGTTTGCTGGTTACCATCAGTCATTGGTGGCAGTAGTTTGGATGGGTTATGACAACCCCAGAAATATGGGTTCACGGGAAACAGGTGGTGGCTTAAGTTTGCCTATATGGATTCGTTTTATGGATGTGGCACTTAAAAATGTACCTATTGAGGAACCCTTACCTCCAACTGGCATCATTCAAGTGGGCAATGAATGGTATTTTGAAGAGTTTGGTCCTGGTAAAGGAATGGCTAATTTGAAATCCAATAATGCGAGCTCCGATGCTTCCAACGATGCTGGTACTAGCGCACCACTGAACCCATCTACCGACGAGAAGAAAAGTATCTTAGATTTATTCCTCAATTAAAATCTTTACTGCATACTTGCTAATCACTCGTTATAAAAAAGTCAATACAAGCCAACTTCATATCGCTAGTATTGACTTATAAAATAATCGGGTTCATTTTTTATATTTTGAACACTAAGGTCTGCTTAGCATGCAAACTAGCTTGCTCAGATAAATGAGAAAAAAACTCCCCTTGACCTTTTGTGTCTTGCCAAGAATTATTTTGCCATTTATAGTGGTAACCACCGCTTTTAGCAGCCATCCAAACCTCATGCAATGGTTTTTGCAAATTAATCACAATTTGTGACCTATCGTGAAAGGTTAAGGTTACCATAGAGCCCACACGTTGATTATCTAAATCAATGTCTAAGTCTTCATTAATTTGATCACACTGGGTCTCTACCGCTTTTAAAAGTGCTTCTGCTTGTGTTAAAAATTCTAAATCTGTCATAACCATTCCTCTATGAAAACTACTTTAAATCAACGAATTCGATTTTCTGCATTGCTTGCTATTGTCGTAGCATTTGGCATAACCCTTTCTGCGTGTGGACAAAAAGGTGCTCTTTATATGGTACAAACACAAAAACAATCCACCACCTCCCAAAATGCTGCACAAACCACTAGTTCTGCAGCATCTGCAAGTAATTAAAGACAAAATCCCAACATAAGCATTCAAGTTAAGCTTTGCGAGGCAAAGTCTATTTTGATTTACTTATTAGCTATTTGGAAAACCTAACACAGCCCTTTATAATAAGGGCAATTTTATTTTTACAACGGGCT
>JALQUL010000189.1 GCA_023260735.1 Limnohabitans sp.
ACACATTGCTGTATATTTAATTCAGAATTATCAAGGGCTTGGGCGTCTAGTGCAGGTTTTAAAGGAGCTGCACTTCGACTAGTGTCTCGGGCGTCTCGCTCTTTAAGGTCATTTTCAAGCTGTTCAAGTATAGCGTAAACACCCCTTGCAATCAACTGTTTGTGGCGTCTTAATGCCCGAGTTTCGGCACTTGCGGTTAAAAAAACCTTTAGCGCAGCATCAGGGAAAATCACTGTGCCCATATCTCTACCATCGGCTACTAAGCCGGGTAGCTTTCTAAAGTTGAGTTGTACTTGTGTAAGTGCCGTTCTAACAGAGGCTAAAGACGACACTTTAGAGGCATTAATCCCTGCTTGTTCAGAACGAATTAACTCGCTCACATCTTGTCCATTTAACAAAACACGATCTTTGTCAAAATCAAGTTTTAAATCTCGCGCAATCAAAGCAATAGCGGCTTCATTTTCAGGAGTTAACTCTAGCCCAGCTTGAACTGCTGCATAAGCCAAAACGCGATAAATAGAGCCTGAGTCCAAATAGTGGTAGCCCAGTTTTTCAGCTACAGCGCTGGCCAAAGTGCCTTTACCAGATGAACTAGGTCCATCTATACAAATCACTGGAATATTAGAAGCTTGGGTTTGAGCCACTGAAAACAAATTTTCAAAATAATCGGGAAAAGTTTTGGCTACACATTTTGGGTCTTCAATACGAATAGTTTTCGCGGCGGGATTAAAACTAGCTAAAGAAAAACACATGGCCATTCGGTGGTCATCGTAGGTGTGAATGCTGGCAGCTTTCCAGTCCTGAGTAGCTGGGGCTGTTACCTCAATAAAATCGTGACCCTCAGTAACTATAGCGCCTAATTTGCGTAACTCGCTTGCCATTGCCGCAATACGGTCGGTTTCCTTCACTCGCCAACTAGCAATATTATTGAGCCTAGTGCTACCTTCTGCGTATAAAGCCATAATTGCCAAGGTCATGGCCGCATCTGGAATGTGATTGCAGTCAAGGGTAATCGCTTTTAAAGGCCAACTACCTCGACAAACTTCTAAGTGATTAGGATGGGCCGTCACACTAGCACCCATTAAGCGTGCTGCCTCTACAAAAGCTATATCGCCTTGAATAGACTCACTACCCACGCCCTCAATTTTAATAGACTGATTATTAGCTTCACTGGCAATTGCACCTAGGGCAATAAAATAACTAGCAGATGAGGCATCGGCTTCTACATAGACTTGGCCAGGTGATTGATATTGGCTGCCTGCAGGAATAGTAAATTGGCGCCAAGTATTGCCGTCAGTTGGTCTTTGTACATGAATGCCAAAACGGGCTAATAATTTAAGGGTGATTTCAATATAAGGTTTAGAGATTAATTCACCCACTACTTCAATCACAATATCTTGTGTAGCGACCAAGGGTAGTGCCAACAACAAAGCCGTTAAAAACTGACTAGAAACATCACCTCGTACTTGAATCGCTTGTTTAATTTCGATCGTGGCTGGACTAATTTGAAGCGGAGGGTAGGACTCTTGGCCCAAGCATTGAATTTGGCAACCAATTTGACGTAGAGCATCGACTAAATCGCCAATTGGTCGCTCATACATTCGGGGGACACCAGTTAAAGTAAAGTGGCCGCCAAGCAAGGATAGCGCCGCTGTTAATGGGCGCATTGCGGTTCCTGCATTACCCAAGAAAATTTCTAGTGCTGCACTATTGGGCTGGAGTTTTCCGCCTAATCCTTTAATGCTAACGGTATTACCTACTTTGTGGGGTTGACAACCTAATTGCTCCAAGGCTTTAAGCATAACTTGCGTATCGTCCGAATCAAGCAAATCATGTACGGTAGTAGTGCCTCGACTTAAAGCGGCTAATAATAAAACCCGGTTAGAAATACTTTTTGAGCCTGGTAACACCACGGTGCCATTTGCACTTTGAAGCCAAGGAAGGTCTAAAAATTGAGTTTGAAACATTTTAAAGTGCGACTAAAGTAAGTGGGATGATGAAGAGGGGGTTGGCAATGCCTACCATTAGGCCCCAACTATTTCATACAAAAGAAGATAAAAACTAAAACTAAAAAAATCTAGTGTGAGCGATTGAGTTGCCATTTACCCCTAGCATTGCTAGCTTGGCTAATGGCTTGACTTAATTGTGTGCCATCTGCCTTAGCCACCATTTGTTTGAGTTTTTCAAGCTCAATACTAAAGGCATCAAGCGATTGAAGTACTTGTTTTTGATTGGCAATTAGAATGTCACGCCACATAGTAGGATCAGAGCCAGCGATTCTAGAAAAATCTCTAAAACCAGTACCTGCGAGGGCAAAGTTTTTCTCGGTTTTAGGCGCATTTAAGATGCTGTTGATATAGGCAAAGGCTAATAAATGGGGAAGGTGGCTGACGGTGGCATAAATTTCATCATGTTCTTGTGCTTGCATAAAAACAATTTGACTGCCTAAAGTTTGCCAAAGCGACTGAGCTTTTAGTACGATAGATTCTGGAGTGCTGCTATGGGGGCACAGAATGACTTTGCAGTTTTCGTATAAATCAACACAAGAGTGTTCTATACCTGCTCGTTCTCGACCTGCTATAGGATGGCAGGGTAGAAACTGACTGTATGAATCGCCCAAGGCCAACTCGGCTGCTTCACACACATCTAGCTTGGTAGAGCCCACATCCATAATAAAGGCGTGCTTTTGCAAGCCCGGCAAAATAGCTTCGAGTGTTTTTTGGGTTGCTGCCACCGGTACAGCTAATAAAATAAGATCACACTGCTTGGCCAATTCCAAAAGGGAATTCGCTGCGCTGTCAATGGCACCTAATTGCAGGGCTTTATTGACGCTTGTAATGGATTGACTAAAACCTACCACATGCGAGGCAATATTGGCTTTTTTAATCGCAAGAGCAAAAGAGCCTCCCATCAGGCCACAGCCCACAATGCCCACTTTTTGAAAATGAACAGCTGTTGTTGAGCTATGAGTGGCACTATTAGGTGAGCCTGACAAAGAGGGTGAGCTAAGATAAGAAGTCATGAGAATAGGATTTAGTCACCTTTGGCATAACTGCCTAAAATTTTAAAAAATGCACAGATTTTTTTCAAATCATCTAGGGCAGCTGCAATGGCTTTATCGGTGATATGACCATCAAGATCAATAAAGAAATAATATTCCCATTGACCTGATCGGGCAGGGCGAGATTCAAATCGAGACATGGAAACGCCATGGGTTTTGAGTGGTGCTAATAACTCGTAAACTGCACCAGGTTTATTAGGTACAGAGACCACCAAACTTACACAATCTTTGCCAGTAGCCACTGGTGTGGGCATAGTGCTGGGCAAACATAAAACAGCAAAACGAGTGCGGTTAAAAGCATCGTCTTGTATGGCTCTAGCAATCGAGTACAAACCAAACTCAGTGCCGGCTCTGTCACTGGCAATCGCAACCCAAGCTGCATTTTCACGGGCCAACTTAGCTCCTTCTGCATTACTAGCCACTGCGCGTCTTTCGGCATGAGGTAAGTGAGCAGTTAACCAATCTTGACATTGTGCCAAGGCTTGAGGATGCGCCATGACTACTTCAATATTGTCGAGGGAGTTTTCTAGGCGTAGTAAATTATGGCGAATTAATAAGCTTGTTTCGCCCACAATATGAAGCGGTGCGGTTAGCAACAAATCAAGCGTGCGGGTGACTACACCTTCGGTATTATTTTCGACTGGAACTACTGCGTAATCGGCACGACCTGCAGTGGTAGCTTGAAAAATATCATCGAAAGTGGCGCACGGAATATGTTCTATGCTTGTGCCAAAAAATTGTAAGGCAGCTAGTTCACTAAAGGTGCCTTTAGGGCCGAGGTAAGCCACCCTATGGCGTGACTCCAAAGAGCGACAAGCAGACATGACTTCACGCCAAATATGTGCAATGCTTTCAGATTTGAGGGGGCCTTTATTAGCTTGTTGCAAACCACCGATGACCTGGGCTTCACGGTCTGGTCTAAAAACTACAGAGCCTTCAGCTCGTTTGATTTCACCTACATCACCCGCAAGGGTTGCTCTTGCATTTAATAATTCGAGTAATTGACGATCAAGTGCATCAATTTTTGTACGCAGCTCAAGCAAGCTATCAGCCATGGAAAATTCCTCAATAAAAGGCTTTGTGAAAAAACAAGAATGCCCGCAATCCTTAGCTTCTAGCTTCGAAATGACGCATGAATTCGACTAGGGCCTGTACACCCTCCAGTGGCATAGCATTGTAAATGCTAGCACGTAATCCACCCACAGAAGAGTGTCCTTTTAATTGCAATAAACCAGCAGACTTTGCTAAATAGACGAACTCATTACAACGCTCTTGGCCACCTGCACGTTCATGAATAAAAAACGGTACATTCATTCGAGAGCGCCAAGCCACATCAATTGGATTGTAAAAAATCTCAGATTGATCGATGAAGTTGTAAAGTAGTTGTGATTTGGCAATCGCAGCTTGTTCAAGGGCCGCTACACCACCTTGCCTTTTCATCCATTCAAACACTTTTCCCGCCATATAAATGCTATAGGTGGGTGGTGTGTTGAACATAGAGTTGGCTTTTGCGACAGTAGAGTAATTAAAGGCACTAGGGCAAGTTGCTAAAGTACGACCTAATAAATCTTCGCGAATAATAACGACAGTAAGACCTGCAGGGCCAATATTTTTTTGTGCACCTGCAAAAGCGCAGCCCACTAAATTCCAATTAATAGAACGAGAGCCAATATGTGAGGAGCAATCAATCACAAGTGGCGACTCATGACCTAAAGCCAATAAATCGGGTAACTCTTGAAACTCCACGCCATCAATTGTTTCGTTACTACAAATATGAGTGTAGGCTGCTGTGTCAGATAAATGCCAAGTACTAGGGTTAGCCCATTCGAGATCATCTGGGTTACGTTGAGCAGACAAGACTGGCCTACAGTATTTAGCTGCTTCTTGGTAGGACTTTTGGCTCCAAGAACCAGTAACCACAAAATTAGCGGAGTCGCCGCAAGATAAATTAAGTGGAACGATGGCATTTTGGGCAATGCCACCGCCTTGCATCCATAAAATTTTGAAATGCTCTGGTACTTGCAAAAGTTCACGTAAATCTTGTAAGGCTTGTTCATTAATGGTGGTGAACTCACGCCCTCTGTGGCTCATTTCCATAACGCCCATGCCACTACCTTGCCAGTCCAGCATTTCTTGGGCCGCTTCAGAAAGCACCTCTACAGGCATAGTAGCGGGCCCTGCAGAAAAATTATAGGGTCTTGGTTGTGACATAGGACGACTTAAGCCTCGGTGGAATCGGATTGATCAGGATGAACTATTTTATCGGTATTATCAACTGATGCAATATCGGGTGAGACTTCCATTTCAGTGGCATCGTTTTCGACAATACGTTGCAAACCACTTAATTTTGCACCATCATCTAAGCCAATGAGTGTGACACCTTGTGTCGCACGACCTAATTCACGAATCTCACTAACACGAGTTCTTACCAAAACACCAGTATCGGTGATAAGCATGATTTCATCATCTGGATGAACCAAGGTCGCAGCTACCACTTTGCCATTACGTTCACTTTGCTGGATCGCAATCATACCTTTGGTACCACGCCCATGACGAGTGTATTCGGTGATATTGGTGCGTTTACCGTAACCGTTTTCCGTGGCAGTTAAGACACTTTGTTGCTCATTACCAGCTACTAACATGGCAATTACACTTTGACTCTCATCAAGGGTCATACCTCGGACACCACGCGCATTGCGACCCATTGGACGAACATCATTTTCATCAAAACGAACCGCTTTGCCACCATCGCTAAATAGCATGACATCGTGTTTACCATCAGTCAAGGCCGCGCCAATTAAGAAGTCGCCCTCATCAAGGTCCACTGCAATAATGCCCGCTTTACGGGGGTTAGAGAACTCACTTAGAGTCGTCTTTTTAACCGTACCCATACGAGTGGACATGAATACATAATGACTATCTGGGAAGCTGCGCATGTCGCCAGTTAAGGCCAAGGTAACAGTGATTTTTTCGCCTTCTTGCAATGGAAACATATTCACCAATGGGCGACCGCGTGAACCACGCGAGCCAGCAGGCACTTCCCAGACTTTTAACCAATATAAACGACCACGGTTACTAAAACTTAAAATATAGTCGTGAGTGTTGGCAATAAAGAGTTGGTCAATCCAGTCGTCTTCTTTGGTGGCGGTGGCTAATTTACCCCTGCCACCACGGCGTTGAGCACGGTATTCGGAAAGTGGTTGGCTTTTAATGTAGCCAGAATGAGAAACCGTTACCACCATATCGGTTGGGGTGATTAAGTCTTCGGTGCTTAAGTCTTGTGCGCTGTGCTCAATAAAGCTACGACGTGCACCCATTTTAGTTTGACCAAACTCTTGTTTGAGTGCATTTAATTCGTCAGAAATAATGGTAGTAACACGGGCTGGGGTTGCCAAAATATCAAGTAAGTCATCAATTTCAGCCATGACTTGTTTGTATTCGGTAATGATTTTGTCTTGCTCTAGGCCTGTTAAACGTTGCAAACGCATTTGCAAAATTTCTTGTGCCTGAGTTTCGCTTAAGCGGTAGAGGCTATCAGAGCCCATTCCGTAACCCGCTTCAAGACTATCGGGTTTGTAATCGTCAGCACTAATGACAGAGCCATCAGCACGAGTGCGAGTTAACATTTGGCGCACCGTTTCGCTGTCCCAAGCACGAGTTAATAACTCGGCTTTAGCCACTGGTGGAGTAGGAGCATTACGAATAATGGCGATGAACTCGTCAATGTTCGCTAAGGCGACTGCAAGGCCCTCTAAAACATGACCACGCTCACGGGCTTTGCGTAAATTAAATACAGTACGACGGGTAACGACTTCACGGCGATGCTGTAAAAATACATCAATTAGATCTTTTAAATTACACAGTTTAGGTTGACCCTCAATGAGAGCCACCATATTCATACCAAAGGTATCTTGTAATTGAGTTTGTTTATATAGATTATTAAGTACCACTTCTGGTACTTCGCCACGTTTGAGCTCAATGACCAAACGCATGCCTGATTTATCGGATTCGTCTTGAATATGGCTAATACCTTCGATTTTTTTCTCGTGTACCAATTCCGCCATACGCTCTTGCAAAGTCTTTTTGTTGACCTGATAAGGCAGTTCATCGACCACGATGCACTGACGTTGGCCTTTATCAATGTCTTCAAAGTGGCATTTGGCCCGCATAACGACTCGGCCTCGGCCTGTGCGATAACCATCTTTAACACCTTGCATACCGTAAATAATACCGCCAGTAGGAAAGTCAGGGGCTGGAATAATCGCCATTAACTCGTCGATGTCGGCTTGTGGCTTATTAAGCAAGAACAAGCAGGCATCGACTACTTCGTTTAAATTGTGCGGTGGAATGTTAGTGGCCATACCCACTGCAATACCGCCAGAACCATTGATTAAAAGGTTGGGTAGTTTAGTTGGCAAAACCAAAGGCTCTTTTTCGCTACCGTCATAGTTAGGACCAAAATCAACAGTCTCTTTTTCGAGGTCGGCTAATAATTCTTGGGCAATTTTAGCTAAGCGTACCTCGGTGTATCGCATTGCGGCGGCATTGTCGCCGTCGACTGAACCGAAGTTACCTTGGCCGTCAACCAACATGTGGCGCATTGAAAAATCTTGGGCCATACGAACAATCGTGTCGTAGACAGATTGGTCACCGTGGGGATGGTATTTACCAATTACGTCACCAACGATACGAGCCGACTTCTTATAAGGTCGGTTCCAGTCGTTGTTGAGTTCGTGCATGGCAAAT
>JALQUL010000248.1 GCA_023260735.1 Limnohabitans sp.
AATACTCAATTTAGAAGTTTTGATAATTTTAATGCCGAAATTCATCGACTCGAAATCGAGACAGCATTAATAGTTGACGATGCAAAAAAAATCAGACAATTAGCTCTACTCAACGATTTAAAACAGTTTGCAGAGCAAAGAGCTAAAGTCTTTCAAATTGTTACAAAGTAGAAAATTTACAACAAGTTTAATTATTTTTGAAATTTTGGAAGAGTTTTTGCTGAATTAATTAGCAGCAAGTCACTTAACCAAGCATTCCTACACTTAATCAGTAGGCAAGGTGTTGAGGTATGCCACACGTAGTTCTTCAACACGCTTACGGTTCACACCAAAATCTTTTAAACCTAAGCGACTAGCAGACCGAACATGAATTAAATTGTTAGGTGCATCAAAAAACATTTCAAGATCATCCACAAAACGCATCTTTGCACTTTCGCATTCAGCATGTAAATAATGTTTCTCTTGCCTAACTACTTTAATACCAGGCATGGCATTGAGCAAGCCACCTAGCCGTAGTAAGGATTGCTCTGCGTTTTCATTGAGAACAGGAAAAGCCTCAACCGAAGCATATTTGGCTTGTGGATGTTCTGGGTAGTAATGAGCTTGGCTACTCACGCTATTAGGTGTTATGGAAGGGGTTTTTAAGCGGTTGTTATGTACACCTAAGTCACCAGGGGGCCTACCTTTTAGTAACCCCATTTGTCCTGCCAACCAAATTAAACTCATCGCTATGACGATAAACAAAAATAAATATCGAAGTGCAAGCATTGCAAAAATCCTTTGGTTTATTAAATACTATCTTGATTTTTTCCCCATAATACTACCAAGAACCCCCCTTAAAATTTGTTTACCCACTTCTCGTCCGATGGCGCTTGCCGCACTTTTGACGAGCTGTTGGCCAGGGCTCATACGCCTACTACCCGAGCCAGAACTAAAAAGATCACCAATACTACTTAACCAACCGCCATTTTCAGTTTCTATTGAAGAATTTGGCTTATTAGTAGTGACCGTATCGGATTGAGCAGTTTCAGTAGTTTTGCCTTTTATAATTTCATACGCTGATTCTCTATCAATTGACTTTTCATATACGCCAAAAACCAAAGAATTTTGTATGAGCGCTTGGCGTTGATCGGGGTTAATGGGACCAATTTGTGACGCCGGTGGTAATATGTAAACTCGTTCGGTAATAGCGGGTCGGCCTTTGTCATCTAAAAAGCTAACCAAGGCTTCGCCAACACCTAATTCGGTAATAACATTTTCAATGTCCAACTCTGGATTAGCCCGCATGGTTTGTGCAGCTGATTTTACCGCTTTTTGGTCCTTTGGGGTAAAAGCTCTTAATGCATGTTGCACTCTATTCCCTAGCTGGGCTAAAACGGTATCGGGAATATCGATAGGATTTTGTGTCACAAAAAATACACCCACACCTTTACTTCTAACTAAACGCACTACTAACTCAATTCTTTCAATCAGCACCTTGGGAGCATCGTTAAACAACAAATGTGCTTCATCAAAAAAGAAGACTAATTTGGGTTTATCTAGGTCACCTACTTCGGGTAAGTTTTCAAATAGTTCGCTTAATAACCATAATAAAAAAGTAGCATAAAGGCGTGGCGAGTTCATGAGTTGATCGGCTGCCAAGACATTGATCATGCCTAAACCTTTGTCATCGGTTTGCATCAGGTCGGCAATATTAAGCATAGGTTCGCCAAAAAACGAATCTCCACCTTGTTGTTCGATTTGTAATAATCCTCTTTGTATGGCTCCAATACTGGCAGCACTTACGTTGCCATACTCAGTGGTAAATTCGCTAGCGTTTTCACCAACCCACTGGCACATAGCACGCAAGTCTTTCATATCTAAGAGTAACAAACCATCGTCATCGGCAATTTTAAATACCAGCTGCAATACACCAGCTTGGGTTTCATTAAGATTGAGCATGCGGGCTAATAACAAAGGTCCCATGTCGCTAATGGTGGCTCTTAAGGGATGGCCTTGTTTACCAAACACATCCCAAACAGTGCAAGGGAAGGCTTGAAATTGGGGCATTTCAAAACCGCGTTCGCTTAGAATTTTGGCTAATTTTTCAGAGCTCTTACCTGGCTGTGAAATGCCTGTTAAGTCGCCTTTGATGTCGGCCATGAACACAGGAATCCCTAGGCTAGAAAAATTTTCTGCCATATTTTGTAGCGTAATTGTCTTACCAGTTCCCGTTGCACCTGTTATGAGGCCGTGTCGGTTCGATTTATCACCTCTTAAGTAGCATTTTGAATGATTATTTGCGCCAATTAGCATTGCGTTGTCCATTTGTAAACCTCGAAAGTACAATAACGTTATTAATAAACATGAATGTAAGGGAAAAATCGTGGCAGGACACTCTAAATGGGCAAATATCCAACACCGTAAAGGTCGTCAAGATGAAAAAAGAGGAAAAATTTGGACTCGTGTGATTAGAGAAATTATGGTGGCAGCCCGCACTGGTGGTGGTGACCTTAATGCCAATCCGCGTCTAAGACTGGCAGTCGATAAGGCAAAAGCAGCTAATATGCCAGCAGATACCGTCAAACGTAATATCGACAAAGCGACTGGTGCTTTAGAGGGTGTGAGTTATGAAGAAATTCGTTATGAAGGTTACGGAATTGGTGGTGCCGCAGTAATTGTGGACTGCATGACCGATAACCGAGTCAGAACTGTTGCTGAAGTGCGACATGTGTTTTCTAAACATGGTGGAAATATGGGGGCTGAGGGCTCTGTTGCTTTCCAGTTTAAGCATTGTGGCCAATTAATTTTTGCACCAGGTACTAGCGAAGATACTGTCATGGAAGTGGCACTTGAGGCTGGCGCCGAAGACGTGGTAACTGGTGAAGATGGTAGTATTGAAGTGCTTACTGCACCCGCCGACTTCGAGGCCGTACAAAAGGCTTTATTGGCAGCTGGTTTAACAGCAGAATTGCAAGGCGTGACTATGCGCGCCGATAATTCAATTGAACTAACTGCCGATGACGCAGTTAAAATGCAGAAGTTGCTTGATGCACTAGAGGACTTGGATGACACCCAAGATGTTTTTCATAACGCAGAGTTTGACGAATGAATTTATTAGTTGTTGGAAGTGGCGGCCGTGAGCACGCCATTGCTTGGCGCTTGTCTCAAGCATCTACCTCGCACAAAGTTTTTGTGGCTCCTGGTAATGGCGGTACGGCGCTAGATCCCGATTTGCATAATATTGACATTACCAATGTTGTTGCACTTCGCGAGTGGGCGCAAGCTAACCAAATTTCTTTAACAGTGGTAGGACCAGAACAACCCCTATCAGAAGGAATTGTCGATGAGTTCAGAGCTCATGGTTTGCGTATTTTTGGCCCTACTCGACAAGCGGCACAACTAGAAAGCTCAAAGGCTTTTTCAAAAGCGTTTATGCAACGTCACCATATTCCGACAGCCGCTTATGCCGTTTTTAGCGACGCTGAACTCGCTAAAGCCTATGTAGTGCAGCAAGGCGCACCCATCGTTGTAAAAGCCGACGGCTTAGCTGCTGGTGAAGGTGTGGTAGTGGCCATGACGCAAGCAGAAGCATTTGCTGCTATCGATGCCATGATTGGCCCCGGCGACGGAGCACAAGCCTATGGTATTACGACTAAAAATGGTGAGCAAGCCCGAGTAGTAATCGAAGAGTTCTTAGAAGGTGAAGAGGCTTCTTTTATTGTTTTGGTAGATGGCAAAAATATATTACCTCTGGCCACTAGCCAAGATCATAAACGTTTGTTGGATGGTGACATGGGTCCTAACACTGGCGGTATGGGAGCTTATTCTCCTGCCCCTGTAGTGACTCCTGAAATTCACGCTAAAGTGATGCGTGAAATCATACAGCCCACCATTAAAGGCATGTTAGCCGATGGTATTCAGTACACTGGCTTTTTATATGCTGGCTTAATGATTGGCGCCGATAAAAAAGTCAAAACCCTAGAGTTCAATTGTCGCCTTGGTGACCCCGAAACTCAACCCATCTTAATGCGTTTAAAAACCAATCTACTAGATGTGTTGTGGGCAGCCACCGAGCAAGGCCTCGATAAAATCGAACTCGATTGGGACCGTCGTCCTGCGGTTGGTGTAGTAATGGCCGCCAATGGTTATCCTGTTAATCCTCGCAAGGGTGATGTGATTAGTGGTCAAAACAATACGAGGCAACAAGAAGAAAACAATCCCAACGTGAAGGTATTTCATGCCGGAACTCGCTTAGATAACGCTGTTTTGACGACCTCAGGTGGTCGCGTCTTATGTGTGACTGCGCTTGGCGGGTCTTTAAAAGAGGCTCGCAGGGCCGCTTATCAAGTAGTTGACACGATTGGTTTTGCTGGTGTTCAATATAGGCTTGATATTGGTCATAAGGCTTTGTAAAAGGGTTGTGTTTGCTGAGTAGCTACACCCGCATGCACACAGAGTAAAAAAGCAAATAGCATAAGGTTGAGTTTCTCTAGCCTTGTGCTTTTGCCTGCTCTATTGTTTTAGATGCCAATCCAACACCTATTAGAATTATTATTTTTAATCATTTTGAATCATTATGATCCACCCATCTGTAACGTCCTACGAGCCTACCTCTGACTTTGCTGAACCTTATGCGGTACAACTTTCTCAGGGTAGTGGATTGGCTAAATTCATACTCAAGCTCTTAGGTTGGTCAGTCGATTTTTATGGTTTACCTAGCCGTCAAGGTGTGATTGCCGTTTATCCTCATACTAGTAATTGGGATTTTATTATTGGTATTTTGGCTAAATGGTCGCTAGGGTTACAAGTGAAGTTTTGGGCCAAAGATAGTCTTTTTAGAGTACCTGTAATGGGCCCTTGGATGAGTTGGTTGGGTGGTGTTCCGGTGAATCGAAAAGCCCCTCAAGGTTTAGTCGGTCAAGCCGTAAGTAGTTTGCAAACAGGGCAGGTCAACAATGATTTTTATTGGTTGGTAGTTGCACCCGAGGGTACTCGTAAACGCACCGAGGGGTGGCGTAGCGGTTTTTATTCTGCGGCTCATCAGGCCAATGTGCCACTAGCGATTGCCCGTTTAGATTTTGGCCGTAAAAAAATTACTTTACATGATTTTTTTCAACTCTCTGGCAACACCGATCAAGATATGCAAAGAGTAGCTAACTTGCTAGAAGGTACAAAAGGGGCAATTCACTCGAATGCTTCGCCAATTTGTATTACCTCAAGTCGTAATCTGCAAAATTCCTCAAGCACTTTGTCACAATAAAAAAATTTGTGCTTGTAGCCTGCTAATTGGGCTGTTTGTTTTTGTTTTATTAAAATTTTATGTCATTTCAAGTTCATCAAGTTAGTCAGTATCTTCAAAATCTGCAGGCCAGCATCACATTAGCTCTTGAGCAAATAGAGGGACCACAAGGCGCCCGTTTTTTAGTTGACGCATGGCAAAAGCCAGAGGGTGAAAAACTGCAAGGCCGAGGTATCACTAAAATCCTTGAGAATGGCAAAATATTTGAGCGAGCAGGTTGTGGTTTTTCTCATGTGAGTGGCCCTCAATTGCCCCCCTCGGCCACTGCTCATCGCCCAGAGTTGGCGGGATGTCCTTTTGAGGCAATGGGTGTGTCTTTGGTTTTTCATCCCCGTAATCCATTTATTCCCACCGTTCACATGAACGTTCGTATGATTAGCGCCAAGCATCCCGATG
>JALQUL010000264.1 GCA_023260735.1 Limnohabitans sp.
GTCATTGAGGGTTGGAAATTACAATCAATATCGGCAAGACGCATTACTTTGGTAGCTCAATCGGACCCTTCACAAACCAGCGTCATTGATTTACCCGAGCCTAGCACCTCTAATGGTGGCGAAATTGATGAAAATGATGCAACCAACAATACAGCCTCCAACCTCAGAAAAAATATGCTCAAAAATACCATGCGGGCTTTGCCCAATGTGGCTAACAATGCCGATATTCCTAACCAATTCAACCCTAATCAAAGCGCTCATCTGCCCAACGCCGGTAATGGAATAGATCCTAACGCACCTAATCCAGTCATCAATGCAAATCCTAACCGTGTACCGGTTAATCCGAATCCCGATGCTATTTTAGTTACTCCACAATAAATACTATTTTGACCCGTAAGTACAGACTTCGGGCCTTTCGAAGGCCCTTACGTTCATTCAATCAAGTCATTATTTTGTTACCGCAGCAAACCGAATATTGCCCGCAGCGTCTTGTTGCCTTTCTAATACACCCTTGTGCCATAAATAATGTAAATGAGCGACGGCCTCACCTAATGCAAAAGTAGTCTGATGAAAATCGAGCTTTCTTTTAAATAAGACGGCAATAGCCTCGACTGCATTGAGTGGTTTTAATTGACAGGCCACTAACAATTCATCTAGTCGCTCTTGATGATGATCATGTAATTGTTGAATACGAGTGACTAGGCCTATAAAAGGCTTGCCGTGAGAAGGCAAAGTAAGGGTTGAATCGGCGCAGGCTCTAAATAAATCAATTGAGTCTAAAAATAATGCCAAGGGATTTGCTAATGGCTCGCTGTCGTAAACACTTACATTAGTCGATATTCTAGGTAAAACCATATCTCCACTAATTAAAATTTGGCTTATCTCGCAATATAAAGCCATATGCTCTGGTGCATGTCCAAAGCCGCTAATTAACTTCCAACTCCGTCTAGGAGACTGCTCGGTACCAAGACCAATACTTATATTTTGACCATCTAACAATCTTTGGTATTGCTTAGGCACACTGGGTACCAAACTAGAATAATAATGAACTCTGGCTTTTATTTTTTCAGTGTCTTGCGCAGACACAATTCCATGTTGATAAAAAAATAATGCCGCTCCATCACCACCAAAGGAGGTTTGGTCTTGGCAGGCCAATCGGGCGACATGGTAATCAAGGCCACTCATTAACAAGGGGGCGTTAAAAAGCTGACAGATCCAATCGGCTAAACCAATATGATCGGGATGCATATGGGTGACGATTACCCTTAAAATAGGCAAACCTTCTAATTCATGAGCAAAAATTTGCTCCCACAAAGCTTTGACCTTATCTTGATGAATCCCGCAATCAATTAAAGTCCAACCCGTTATCAGTTCACCCTGTTGCATAATCGCATCTTTGAGCAACCATAAATTGATATGATCTAACGCAAACGGTAGTGGCATTCGAACCCATTTAATGCCTGGAGCGACCTCTAATGTTTGTCCTGGGCCCACCAAAGTGTCGTTAAATGGGTAATTTAGTTGCTGTTCTAATAAATTCATTGGAGTTTTAATCTGTTTGACGTTTACGTAAACGTCATATATGGCTATTATTATCCATAGTAATTTGCTTATGTTTTTTTATCTGTCACCTCTGTTTAATTTTTATGGCCACCACCTACAGTATTAGCGACCTTGCTCGGGAATTTGATCTGACTACCCGAGCTATTCGATTTTATGAAGATATGGGCCTTTTATCGCCACAACGTACTGGTTCAGGAGGTCGTAATCGGGTTTACAGCGCCAGAGACCGAACACGCCTCAAACTCACCTTGCGGGGTAAACGCTTGGGTTTGTCATTAACAGAAGCCAAGGCTTTAATTGATATGTATGACAGTCCCAAAGACACTGGGCCACAACTAGAAAAATTTTTACAAGTCCTAAGTAGCCATCGACAGGCGCTTGAATCGCAACTAGCTGAGTTAAGCGCTAATGTTGAGGAAGTAAAAGCACATGAAAAAGAAACCCGAGAATTATTACTTCAAATTAACCAACACGAATCAAGCGAGATTAGTTAAGGAGTTAGAGTAAGGAATTAGGCTCAACAACCGTGCTGTAATTCATTTGAGTTTACTTCAGCTCATCAGAACCCATTACTTCTAACCAAATGGCTTTGCCTTGGCTTATTTCGCTCACGTGTTTTTCCAATTCGGCTTGTTGATCTTGGGCTAATTCAATGGTAAAACTAACATACTCAAGATGCTCTACTTGAATTAGTTCAGCACCCAATTGTTGGCACAAGCGCCTCATGCTCCCTTCAAGAGCATATTGAACTTGAAAACTGAGTTGCACTTTTTTTCTGAGCGGGATTTTTTCGGCCTTCGCCAATGCTTGCACAACGGTATCGGTGTAGGCTCTTACCAAGCCACCCGCGCCTAAGGGAATGCCACCATAATAACGAATAGCAACTGCCAATACACCTTCTAAGTCATGGTGACGTAGCACCTCCAGCATAGGCCGCCCCGCTGTGCCGCTGGGTTCACCATCATCTACAGCAGCCGAATGACCACCTGCTAATAAAGCCCAACACACATGTGTGGCACTAGGGTGCAATTGCCAAATTTCATGCACTATTTTTTGTGCTTCCTCACGGCCATTAACAGGCGTAATTAAACCAATAAAACGACTTTTCTTAATCACAAAATCGCTATGCGCGGCTGAAGAAAGTGTGTAGTGCATACAAAAATATAAGAACCAAGCCTGATAATTAAAATCACCTTGAAAATAAAAAACCCGACTGCACCTTAGGTGCGTCGGGTTTCTGCGGTACAGCCTCTTGTTTGTCTCCCACCATCCGCTTTATATTGCAACGTATTGTAAAAGCTGAAACCCCCTGATTGTATGGGTGTTTACCATAGGTTGAAAGCCAATAAACAATCAAATATATATTTTTGAAAATTTTTTTTATTCATAATTTATTCATTTTTATAAGTCTTGGCATTTTTTGAACTCTCACTTTTATAAAGCACTTAGTTTGATGGAACTAAGACTCATTGGATGATTCTAGGAGTATGCTAAGGTATATTAGCCACTTGAGTACTATCACCTCACCCATTAGAAAGTACTAATCAAGTTTAGTTTTAAACGGTCTAAAAGCTGTTTATTTCAACTTATGAAAGGCTTAATTCACTTTCACGACGGCGAGATTCGTATTTAGATGATTTTTGTATCAAAATACGAATTATAAAAAACGTGCTCTCTACAACAAGGTTTTTATTTGACTCATGGCAGCCTATCAATTTCAAGCACTCGACGAAAACGGAAAAAATCGCACTGGGGTCATCGACTCTGAAAGTGTCAAAACGGCACGCGCTATGCTGCGGCAACAAAATTTAATTCCCATTTCGGTTGAATTATTTAGTCAAGAAGCAAAATCATCACAAAGTGTTCTACAACGAGATATTTTTAATAGCAAAGTTTTTAGTAGCTCTAAACTAAGTGTATTTACTAGGCAATTAGCTGGTTTGGTATCTTCAGGTTTACCCATTGAAAGAGCACTTGCAGCACTTGCAGAAGATGCTGGCGAGCCTAAACAAAGCAATTTAATTTCGGCATTAAGAGCGGAAGTCAATGCCGGTAGTAGTTTTGCTAAAGCATTGGCCCTGTTTCCGCGAGAATTTCCAGATGTCTTTACTGCAGTGATTGCCTCTGGCGAACAGAGCGGTAGCTTGGGTGAGGTACTCGAGCGTTTGGCCGATGAACAAGAAGAGCAAATAGCATTAACTGCAAAACTCACTGCTGCTGCTTTGTATCCCGCTATTGTGTCTTTCATTGCGGTAGTGATTGTTTTATTTTTATTAAGTTATGTCGTACCGCAAGTAGCAAGTGTATTTGCCAGCAGTAAAAAAGCTTTGCCCTTGCTTACCACTATTATGCTCACAATAAGTGACTTAGTGCGCAATTACGGTCTCTATTTTTTGATTTTTCTAATAGTTGCAGTGTTCATATTTCGTCAACTATTAAAAAAACCATTGTTCAGAATCCAATTTGATAGCTATTGCTTAACTTTACCAATAGTAGGTAAATTAGCAAAGTCATATAACGGTGCCAAGTTTAGTAGTACTTTGTCTATGCTGAGTAATGCTGGTGTACCCATTTTAAAAGGCATGCAAACAGCAGCTAATACGCTTAGCAACCATGCTATGCGAGCTGACATTGAAGATGCCATTATTATGGTTCGCGAAGGCGCTTCATTGGCACAGGCTTTAAGCCAGAAAAAACGTTTTCCTGGCTTAGTCGCAATGTTTGCCCGATTAGGTGAGCAAACTGGTCAGTTACCCCTCATGTTAGGGCGCTGTGGCAAACAACTCAACACCGAAGTTCAAAGACGAGCCATGGGCCTAGCCACTATTTTAGAGCCTCTGCTCATTGTTGCTATGGGCATTATGGTCATGCTGATTGTGCTTGCCGTTTTAATGCCTATTATTCAATTAAATCAATTGGTCAGATAAGAATAAGGTCAGCGATAAAATTCAGACTCAACTCGATGAGCAAACAGACACCTAAGGCTTGGCAGCATGCTTAGTTTTAAAGCTTATTAACTCTACAGTTCATTTTCTGCCTTGTAATGACCCGATTTACCACCTTGTTTTTCAAGCAGGTAAATTTGGTTCATACACATCGCTTTATCTACCGCTTTACACATATCGTAAATGGTTAACAACCCAACTTGCACCGCAGTTAAGGCTTCCATTTCTACACCTGTTTGGCCTACTGTTTCTACCTGTGCAATACATGTCACTAAAGGCGGTTGTGCTTGAATTTCAAAATCAACTTTTACCCTTGTAATGGCTAAAGGATGACACAAAGGTATTAACTCACTGGTTTTTTTTGCTGCCATAATGGCTGCTAAACGGGCCGTACCAATGACATCGCCCTTTTTAGCCAATCCTTGCTGAATCATAGCCAAGGTCTCTGGTTTCATTTCAATATTGCCGCTGGCAATCGCTACTCTGTGGGTATTGGCTTTCGCAGAAACATCCACCATATGGGCATTGCCTTGGGCATCAAAATGCGTCAAACTGTTTGTCATTATTTTCATCCTGTCACAATATTTTCTAGATTAATCGACATCATATAAGTTAAACCTACGATTATCTATGTGTTTTGAATTTTAACTTTTCACTTATTTGTTATGCAATTAAAGAAACTCGATCTTGCCCTGTTATTGACTGGTTTATGTATTTTTTTAACCCCTTATCAATTGGTTTTTGCAGTAAACACTGATACCAGTCAGGCAAATGAAAAAATTATTTTAGACACCAATAACAACAATAAGACTCAAAAGACACATAATAAAGTTAACTTATCGCAATTGGATGTAGGTGAAGCCGGTGAATGGACACTAGCAGAAGAGCGTAAAATAGGTGATGAAATTGCCCTAGAAATTTACCAAGATCCCGAATTATTAGATGACCCTATATTGTCTGAATACGTAAAATCCATTGGTGCTCAACTCATTAATACGGCAACTATTCAAAAAAAAATCAGCCCTGAAATGTTCGAGCAATTTGCTTGGCAATTTTTCATAAGTAAAGACAAATCAATTAACGCATTTGCTCTACCAGGCGGATATTTTGGGGTTCATCTTGGTCTAATTAGCATGACACAAACTCGTGATGAGTTAGCCTCTGTATTGGCTCATGAAATTAGTCATGTCTCACAGCGGCATATTTCTAGAAATAATGCCAACGACAAAAAAATGGCTCCTGCCATTATTGGAGCCATGATTTTAGGGGCGATTTTAAGTTCAAAAAGTGATGGAGCAAGCCAAGCCACTATTGCTGGAGCACAAGCGTTAGGTGTTCAATCGCAGCTTAATTACTCAAGAGATATGGAGCGTGAGTCTGACCGATTAGGTTATGCTTTGTTAAAAGAGGCAGGCTTTAATGCCAGTAGTTTTGGAACAATGTTTGAAAAATTACAATATGCCAATCGCTTAGCCGATAGTGGTAATTTTCCGTATTTAAGAAGCCATCCTCTAACCACCGAACGAATTGGTGACATGAAGGCCAGAGACTTGAATAGCCAAACAGTTGATAACACCTCAAAAGTTAGTTCAACTACTTCCGAGCATATTAGCAATCGACTAGAACACAGTTTAATTTCGGCAAGAAGCAAAATTTTCTCTCTTCAAGCCCCTGACAACTCCAAAATTTGGACAAGCGACATACAAAATACTAACTTTAACAATTGGCCACTAGAAAAAAAATCACACACTCTTATGTTGGCAGCAGTGCACGCTTTTAAGCAACAACAATATCAAGAGGCCGAATCTTTAGCCATGCAGTTGTGGCAATTATTGGGCAAGGGCAGCAACATTAGTAATGGCGTAGTGCAGCCCATCAAGAGTCAAGATAATTTACGAGCCAGCAGAATCGTGGCCCTTTTATTAGCCGATATTCATCTGCAAAAAAACAATCTGGTATTAGCTGAAAACTGGCTAATGCAATCTGAAAAACTCAATACACAAATACGAGATGACGCTAACTTAAGTAAAGCTTCAGAAATGATTGCAACTGCACAAGGAAAAAATAAACGGCCTGAACTTTTTGTAAAAGCTCAACTAGCGAGTAAGGGAGTTCAAACCGATTTAACTAGCAGGGCATTGTTAAGCTGGCTTGCATTTTTCCCACGAGATGTAGCAGCATGGCAACATTTAAGCCGAATTTATGAGTTTCAAAATAATAAGTTAGGACAATTAAGAGCACTTGCCGAAATTGAAATGATTTATTTTAATTGGTTAGGAGCTAAAGACCGACTCAAGGCTGCGCAAGACTGGGCCGATTCAGTTGCCAACTTAAATAGTCAACAACGGCTAGATTTAGCCATTATTGACTCCCGATTAAATAAGATAGCTCAGTTACTTAGAGAGCGTCAACTCAAGAAACCAATTAATTATTAAACTGAGTACTG
>JALQUL010000267.1 GCA_023260735.1 Limnohabitans sp.
TCTTACAACATTTTTATCTGCCCCAGATTTGTTAAAAGAGTTGTTTAAAATAGAACAAAAGCTCGGTAGAGAAAGGCCTTACGTAAATGCGCCAAGAACACTTGATTTAGATTTATTGTTATTTGGTAACAGCACTATTCAAAGCCAATTTTTACAAGTACCTCATCCTCGAATGTATCAAAGAGCATTTGTGTTATTTCCCTTACATGAGGTCTCTGTACAACTAGTAAGCCAAGCACAATTAAATGCTGTATCTGATCAAGTGATTGAGCGACTGACAAATGACTAATAGTTTTTTTTAAATAGCTTAATTCGACTCTTTTTTTACATCATAATTAGCTTCAGTTTTATTAGTTAAAAAATTGAAGCTTTTTAAAATAATTATTATTTAAAAGGGGTTTTTAAATGGCCTTTGCAAATTTTTTCTTGCTCTTAGATGACATTACTGCTTTATTAGATGATGTTGCCACTATGACCAAAGTGGCAGCCAATAAAACGGCGGGTGTATTGGGCGATGATCTAGCGCTTAATGCTCAGCAGGTTACAGGTGTAAAAGCCGACCGCGAAATACCGGTAGTATGGGCAGTGGCGAAAGGTTCCCTGTTAAACAAATTAATCTTAGTGCCTTTAGCATTATTAATTAGTGCTTTTATTCCCATGGCAATTACCCCTTTATTAATGGTGGGTGGACTTTATTTATGTTTTGAAGGTTTTGAAAAAATAGCTCATAAATGGTTGCATTCCGAGCAGGAAGATCAACAACATGTTAAAGAATTAAAACAAGCGATTGCTGACCCCACCATCGACTTAGTCGCTTTCGAAAAAGAAAAAATTTCAGCCGCCATTAGAACTGATTTTGTTTTATCGGGTGAAATTATTGTTATCACCTTGGGGGTGGTTGCTCAACAAGCCTTTATGACACAGGTTTTTGTTTTGTTTGCAGTGGCCATTACCATGACTATTTTTGTATATGGTATTGTGGCTGGTATTGTCCGCCTAGATGATGTTGGTTTACGTCTTGCATCACTTACCGATAAAAATGCTTTTGCCACCTTCAAAAGAAAACTAGGTCGAGGTTTATTGTTGTTGGCACCTTGGTTGATGAAAACGTTGACGGTAGTAGGAACAGCCGCCATGTTTATGGTGGGTGGCAGTATTTTGGCACATGGCTGGCATGGTTTTCATGATATTTCAGTTGCAAGCGTAGCCATGGTATCTGGGCTTAGCTGGGTGGGTGGTGCTTTGGCATTTTTTACCCCATTGGTTTTAGAGGTTATTTTCGGCGTATTGGCGGGCGCAATTGCCGTTCTAATATGGACTGTTATGGGCTCAATGATTAAAAAATTTAAGTCATAAGCATTACTCCAAAATGTGAACAAGCGCACTGATTAGATTTTCAAAGGGTTTGTGTGAAAAAAATAATTCAAGATTTTAGTGTTTCGGCTAGTGTGGCTGGTTTTGTTGCTGTATTGGTGGGGTTTACCAGTTCAGTGGCTATTGTGTTTCAGGCAGCGACACAATTAGGCGCTAGCTCGGCACAAATTGCCTCTTGGATGTGGGCTCTAGGTATTGCAATGGGGGTGGCTTCTGCGCTTCCCTCTTGGTGGTTAAGAAAACCCGTTATGGTGGCTTGGTCCACTCCGGGTGCCGCTGTATTAGCGGTAGCGGGTGCAACTGGCAACTACACCTTGGCGCAAGGGGTGGGGGCGTTCATTATCTGCGGCCTACTCACTTTAATAGTAGGAGTGACCAGTTGGTTTGATGCCATTATTAAGCGTATTCCTGTTGCAATAGCGAATGCCTTATTAGCCGGAGTCTTGGCGAAGTTTGGCCTACAAGCATTTGGGATGCTTCAGGCCAATCCTAGTTTAGTCATTAGTATGTTGTTGGTCTATTGGATTGTTAAACAAATCGCTCCAAGGTGGGCTATTACGACAAGTCTTGTCGTTGCGATTGTCATGGTATTTTTTCAAGG
>JALQUL010000321.1 GCA_023260735.1 Limnohabitans sp.
GTTTTCCAATCAGTTGCCCTTCTACCGCATCGCAATGTTCTAGAAAATGCAGCTTTCGGATTAGAAGTTCAAGGTGTTGCTAAGGCACAGCGTCTATCAATTGCGACGGCTGCATTAGCCAAAGTAGGTCTTTCAGAGTGGACCCATAAAATGCCACGAGAGCTCTCTGGTGGTATGCAACAAAGAGTAGGACTAGCACGTGCTATTGCAGCAGATCCAGAAATTATTTTGATGGATGAACCGTTCAGCGCATTAGATCCGCTGATTCGTCGGCAACTACAAGATGAATTTCGACAACTTGCCAAAGAATTAGGTAAGTCAGCTGTATTTATTACTCATGACTTAGATGAAGCGATGCGTATTGGTGACCGCATTGCTATTATGAAAGATGGCGTGATTGTGCAAACAGGTACTGCAGCTGACATCGTGATGAATCCTGCTAACGATTATGTTGCTGAATTTGTTGCAGGTATTTCTCACCTCAATCTGGTCACTGCCCGATCAGCACTTCAAACTACAACTGAATTTGAAAAAACTTTCCCATCGGTAGATGTCAGCAATTTACCCCGCGCCTCAGCAAACGCGGATTTAAACCATCTGATCTCCATGATGCTGAATGCACCACAAAATGCGCTTGCTGTTTGGGATGAGGCTTCTTTAATTGGAGTGGTAACCGTCAAAGATTTACTCAAGTGCGTGCAAGAAAAACCAACGCACAGTACTACGGAGACTTGAGTCATGGAAAACCCAACTTCTATAGAGATATTTGATGCACATGTTGAGGATGCACTCAACTGGCTCCGAGATAATGCAGGTTTTGTATTTGATCATATTCGTCAAACATTAGATAGCGTTTATAACGCAACTCATTGGGTACTTATTACTCCATCGTTATACCTTGTTATTGCTGCTTTTGCTTTGTTAGGTTATTTATTGGTCAATTGGCGTTTTGGAATTTTAGTAGCTTTAGGCTTATTAAGTTGTCATGCTTTAGAGTTATGGCCTGAAACAATGAGTACTTTGTCTCTAGTCATTTCATCTACAGCAATAGGCCTCGCTATTGCCTTGCCCTTAGGCATATTGGCGGGCTACCATCCGCAATTAGACAAACTCGCTGAGCCGTTGTTAGATATGTTGCAAACCTTACCGCCTTATATTTACCTTCTTCCAGCGATTGCCCTATTAGGTTATGGCTCTGCTACTTCACTAGTTGCTACTGTATTGGTGTCTATTGCTCCCGCCTTAAGATTAACCTCGTTAGGTTTCCGTATGACACCTAATGAATTCATCGAGCTCGGTCATGCCAACGGCATTACCCCAATTGCAATGTTCTTCAAAATTCGACTTCCTTTTGCTATACCCAGCATGATGGCGGGTATTAACCAAAGTCTAATGATGGCTTTTGGTATGGTGGTGATTGCCGGTATTGTGGGTGCAGGGGGTCTTGGTCAAACTATTTATGATGCGATTCGCACCTTGGATATTGCTAAATCTATTGATGCAACTATCGCTATTGTTATTCTCACTATGGTGTTAGACCGTTTAACACAAAGTGCGGGCACTCAAAAGAAGGGGGCTACCCAATGAGCATCTCACCTGGTTCTTTGCTGAGCCCTGTCATTGACTGGCTAAATACCCATTGGCATCCTTTTTTTATGCTTATTAGCAAAATAGTAGAAAGTTCTCTTGATGCAATTGAAGCTGCCTTATTAACTTTACCTGCTTATGGCGTGATTGGCATTTTAGCAATCAGTGCAGGTGTTTTACTTTCTGCACGTATTGGTTTACTTGTGATAGCCACACTTGGTTTTTGTGTACTCAATAATCAATGGGTTGCTACCATGCAGACCTTAGCACTGGTCAGTGTTTCTGTTTTCATTGCCGTATTAATTGCGTTTCCACTTGGAGTTTTGGCTTCCCGTCATCAACGACTTGAAGCCGGATTACGACCTCTACTTGATATCATGCAAACGGTGCCTCCTTGGGTATATTTAATTCCTGCTGTGATCTTTTTTAGCTTGGGCCGTGTACCAGCATTAATCGCCACCATCATCTATGGCATCCCACCAATGTTGCGTATTACGACTCTTGCTTTTAAACAAATACCTAACGAAATGTTGGAATTAGGGCAAGCAATGGGAGCTCCTCCATTCACTATTCTTTTTAAAATAGAAATGCCAGTAGCTTTACCTACTATCTTGGTGGGCCTTAATCAATGTATTCTAATGTCGTTAGCAATGGTAGTTTTGGCAGGTTTAGTAGGGGCCGGTGGCTTAGGATCTGAGGTAACTAGAGGTTTAACTCGTATGGAAATGGGTTTGGGACTTCGAGCAGGCTTATCAATCGTCGTAATTGCTTTACTATTAGATCGACTCACTCGTGCTGCTTTACAAAGAAAAAGAAAAATCTATACTTAAAAAGCCCTCGCAAAATAAGTATATTTTTACCTCATAAGCAACAAAATTGTGTTGCCATGCCAATCATTGAATTTTTGAAAATTTCAATTAGGCAATGGCAACTGCAATTGAGACAAAATCCAGTCCCGAAACTGTATATAAACGCTGGTATCTTCTTTGTCAGTTCGAACATTTAAATAATGACATCGTTCATTATGAATAATTTCTTGACTGACAGGTCGTACCAATAAATTGGCTTTTACCAAATGGCCGACCAAATGATCCCATCCCAAACAAACGCCTTGCCCACCTAAAGCCATTTGTATGAGTGCGTTGTAATCATTTGAACTGAATAACGGGCGGGCATTTTTAAACCTGCCCGCTAAATCTATGCCATGAAAGGCAAGCCAAACCGACCAGTCAACATGCTCTGCAAGTTGTGACCTGCCCACTGGACTGAGGTCTAATAACTCACCATCTCTTAAAGCGTCAAGATTAACCAACTCGGGATGAGTCGCTAAATATTGTGGTGAACATACCGGATACATCACATCATGAAAAAGTCGCAAACTACCATAGCCCTCCCGTACACGAGTCAGCTTGGTAATAAACACATCGGGTCTGACACCTGATTCAGTTGCTAAAAAATCTTGGGAAGTCACCACCCTCAACTCAATCTCGGGATGAGCTTTAAAAAAACTAGGTAAGCGGTGCTGTAACCATAATGAGGAAAATGCTGGGGAGCAACAAAGTGTAAGGGACTGTTTAGAAGAGCTCTTGGAGCGAATTCGCTCGGCCGCTTGTGAGATATTAATAAACGACAATTGAGCCGCATCAAAAAAGGCAAGCCCATCTGCACTCAATTTTACCGCCCGTCCAGAACGTACAAATAGCTCGGTTTCTAAATAGCCTTCTAGCTCTCTAATTTGTCTACTAATAGCTGCTTGAGTCACACATAAGGCTTCTGCAGCACGAGTGAAACTTTGATATTTAGCAGCTGCAACAAAAGCCCTCACCGCTCTGAGTGAAGGCATCTTAATTAAGGTATGGTCCGGTTCAGAATGTAGGGACATCAAATTAATCCTTCATTTAAAAACTTTTGTTGCAGTTCGCTCATTAGCTTAAGCCACTACTACTCCACCTAATTGGCGCATAGGTGCATCGTTAATATGCACATTGACCATCTTACCGATTAAGTCATGGGAGCCTGGGAATATGACTGCACGATTGCATTCTGATTTACCAAATAAAGCGTTAGGTGTGCGGCGCGCTGGTCCCTCTACTAATACTCGCTGAACAGTGCCTAAACGGCTAGCGCTAATTTGTTCGACTGAGGCATCAATGGTAGCTTGTAATTTTTGTAAACGAGCTAGTTTGACTTCATGCGGTGTAGTGTCTTCAAGTGCTGCCGCTGGAGTGCCTGGGCGTGGGCTGTAAATGAAACTAAAAGAGGTATCGTAGCCAATGTCATCGACTAACTTCATCATACGATTAAAGTCATCATCGGTCTCGCCTGGGAAGCCCACAATAAAGTCACTACTGACTGACAAATTAGGGCGAATGGCTCTTAATTTACGAATCGTGCTTTTGTATTCTAAGGCAGTATAACCACGCTTCATCGCCATTAAAATTTTGTCACTGCCATGCTGTACAGGCAAATGCAAATGATTGGCTAATTGTGGAATTTTGTCATAGGCATCAATTAATGATTGGGTAAACTCATTTGGATGACTGGTGGTGTAACGAATACGCTCTATGCCTGGAATTTCAGCGACATACTCGAGCAAGGTGGCAAAGTCGGCAATTTGACCTGTGCTACCCAAGCTACTAGACAATGGCGCACGATAGGCGTTGACGTTTTGACCTAATAAATTAACTTCTACGACGCCTTGTGCCGCCAAACCGGCTACTTCTACCAATACATCTTCAAAAGGCCTTGAAACCTCTTCGCCACGGGTATAAGGTACTACGCAATAACTGCAATACTTAGAACAGCCCTCCATAATACTCACAAAGGCAGTTCCGCCCTGTACTTTAGCGGCTGGCAAGTGATCAAATTTTTCAATTTCTGGAAAACTAATATCAACCTGTGGGCGACCCAAAGTGACACGTTGCTCGAGCAACTGCGGTAAGCGATGCAGGGTTTGCGGTCCAAACACCACATCCACATAAGGAGCACGTTCAATGATGGCAGCGCCCTCTTGACTGGCCACACAACCACCTACACCAATTTGCACGCCCTTCTTTTTTAAATGTTTGATACGACCTAAATCGGAGAATACTTTTTCTTGGGCTTTTTCACGTACCGAACAGGTGTTAAATAAAATTAAATCCGCCTCTTCTACATTGTTGGTAGGCTCATAACCTTGCGCTGCACCCATTACATCAGACATTTTGTCTGAATCATATTCGTTCATTTGGCAGCCGAAGGTTTTAATAAATACTTTTTTAGTCATGATCTGTAGTGGTGGGTCAATTTTTTAAAAATAGGCATCTAGTATTAATAAGAAGATGCAAAAGGTAAAAATAAAAGGCAATTAAAAGAGTAGTAAATACAAGCAAAAATAGCCAATAAGTGAATCGTTATTTCGCCATGCATATGAATTACTTTTGCGAAAAACGGCTTATACAAATGAGGCTTTATTGTTTTAAGAATATTAAAAATGAAGATCGCCATTGAAGAAGTTAAGGGCTTATTTCTTTTTTGAAATAAATTGAACTTCTTCTGGGGTGAGCACCCAAACCTGATTAATGTCGTTGTGTCTATCGACTATATAAGCGACAGCCACTTTTTCACCCAATAAAGAACTAGGTCTTATCAGTCTTTGTCTATCGCTATAGATACGAGCAGCTGGCGCAAAAGTAAATGCTTTATCGTCGATAAGGACTTGGGTTTTATTTTGCACGAGCATATTGCCAAATTTGGCCGCTCTATGGTAGCGAGTGTCGTTATTAGCGGTGTCTTGGGCTTGCGTTATGGGTGCGCATAAAACCAAAAACGCTAGCGCAAAAAAAACGCTTGCTTTTTTTAACTTGAAACTAAGCCAATAAAAAAATAAGCGATGTGTTGATGTATGAGAATGCCAGCGTTGCATGGTATTGTCCAAGTGCTGTGAATAAAATGCGCATCTCATATAAAGAAGCCTAGAGCAATATACAAGGCACTTACGAGAATGAGTGCCTTTGCCAGCTTCAATAAGAGGATGCAACTATACAAGCATTAGAACAATGCTTGCAGACTGCTATTTTACCTGTTTTGCCCTTGGTTATTATTATTTGCCCGACCATTATTTAATAACATTACCTTTAGTTGCCAATCAGCCGGGTTTTCTCCCAACCAAATTGATAACAAGGCTTTCTTAAAATCAGGGTTTTTAATAGGGGTTTGATCATAAAAACCATCCACACTGACGGCCATTGCTCCGTTGGCTGGCCATTCGATAATTAAAGTTTCACCTTTTTCAAGATTTTTAAACCTAGCAAATAGTTCACCCATATATCTAAAATCTGAAATTAATCGAGTTTGCTCCTCTTTGGAGCAGTTTTCTTCCATGCCTTTAATAAATAAACGGCCTAATTCTGCGGAGTTCATATTACGCAACATAGTTAATGCAAGTTGAATACTACCTTTTGTATTATAAATTTGTTCAGGATTGGTACTAGGTTGTTCTAGATATAAAGCTGCAACATAAACTTTTACAACTGCTTTATATCGTACACCTGCTCCATTTAAATGTAATTTTCTTCCTGCTAATTGAATCGAGCTAGGTACACGTACCCCTTCAATTACTGTATTAGTATTGGTTTGAGCGCTAGAAAAACTGCTCAACAAACATAAAATAAAAACTACAAAAAACTTTTTCATTGATTCAACATTTGAAAAATAAATTTACGCTTTTATATAAAAAGTAAAATTAAAAAAATTATTTAACATAACCCAATATAGCAAAAAATTAAATTGATTAAAACAACATAAATAAAAGTTATTTTTTACAAATAGGGGACTTGATTAAGCAAGTAAAGAATAATGGTTAAAGTGTTTTAAAAGTAGGTATTAATTCCGAAACCAGCAATTTTTACCAATCAATTGTATTTTTTGAGGAATAAGTCATATTTTTTATCGGCTAGCGCGTAAAACCTCGCACTTCAGGGCGGGGATGTAAGCGTGGGACTGCAAAGCAGGCCCATGGGTTGTCAATCAGGACGGTGTTGGTCGCTGCTGTTCTATGTATTGACGAATGACGGCGATGGGTGCTCGACCACAACTGCCGGCGA
>JALQUL010000355.1 GCA_023260735.1 Limnohabitans sp.
AATATAAACGGCTAATGGGCCTGTAAAATGCCAGACAGGTTGACCTAGCTCGGTGCTAAGCAACTGAAAATCATGCCAGCGCATGGGTGCTCTAAAACCTATTCCGAGGGCTTTACATAAGGCTTCTTTGGCTGCAAACCGACCCGCTAAATAACGCAATCCTCTTTGGCTATCTTGCATATTTCGCTTATGCCATATCACATATTCTTGCGGACCTAAAATTTTTTGGGCAAACCGATGTTGGGTTCTTTGTTGAACTTTTTCTATTCGCTCAAGATGAATTAAGTCTGTTCCCACACCGGTAATCATTTTTAGACTGCTTGGTAAAAATAATCGGAACTGTGCTTTAGGCAAATGCTTTTTGAATGGCTATCAAATAGGCTTGAACGGTATTTTGATAACCTTGCTCTAGTGCGTCTGCCATAAAAGCATGACCAATAGAGACCTCTTGCACCTGCGGACAAGACTTTAAAAAAGGAGTTAAATTGAATAAGTTTAAATCATGGCCTGCATTCACACCGAGTCCAACTTCAGCAGCTGCTTGAGCAGCTTGGGCAAAATCATTTAATACACTGCTGTATTGGCCGGCTGCAAATGCAGCAGCATAGGGCTCAGTGTAAAGCTCGACACGATCAGCACCTATTTGCTTAGCCCATGGCATGAGAGAGGCATCGGCATCCATAAATAAACTGACTCGGCTTCCGGCCTCTTTTGCCGCTTGAATAAGTGGTATTAATTGGTCATTGCATTGGGGCAATAACCAACCATGATCGCTGGTGAGTTGATTTTGCGAATCAGGCACAAAAGTACATTGATGAGGTTGATATTTTTCAATGAGGGGCATTAAATTATGCAGGGGGTTGCCCTCAATGTTGAACTCACGATCGGGCCAGTCTTTCATGAGTGCAGACAGCTCATGTACATCAGAGTCTCGTATGTGGCGTTGGTCGGGGCGTGGGTGCACTGTAATGCCAGCAGCACCCGCTTGCAATAAAAGAGTCGCTGCTTTGGTTACGCTTGGAATATCTAAGTGCCTTGAGTTACGAAGTAGTGCCACCTTGTTGACATTGACGCTTAATAAAGTAAATCTACCAGTAGAGTGAAGGTTTGTCATGGGGTAACTCTTAAAAATATATAATTAACTCGTCCAATCTTATTGGATCAAAAAAGCAATTATTGCTCTTCACAATTCATGTGGATTAAACAACTGCCTGATGAAGCGCTTGCACTTGACGCATCAACTCACGAGTTTTAAAACTTTGACACGCACTATGATAGTGTAACAAAGACCTGAGTTGCAGTTTTAATGGTAACAATGCTTGACCACAACAAAGTAATAACTCATCGAACTGATGAGTTTGAAACTGCTCTAGTAGACCTGATAAACGCAAACAAACTTGCCCAGTTAAAGATGATTCATCGGCAGGCACAAGAGCTAAACCTTGATTGGCGATTAAATGATAATGTCCGTTATTTTGTACAGGTACAAGTGAGTTGGCCTCTAGCTTTAGGCTGGGCAACAAACCCATTTGCTGAAGCAGTACCAACTCAAAAGCTCTTAAGGCCATCTCGCTATTTTCTTTGGACTGTGAGGCAATTAAACCAACTGTTAAGGCATAAACATCAAATAGTATGGGGTTGGCATCTTCTTTGGCTAAAAATGCCCTTAATAGCTCGTTAATATAAAAGCCAGATAACAAAGCAGCACCCGACGGCATAGGGCTAGCACCAGCCCAATGCGCTTGTTTAAGTGTTTTGACTTCAGCATCGCCAGCAAAATTAAGTAGCAAACGCTGCAGTGGTAGCAACACAGATCTAAAACTGGAGTTGGGCTTTTTAGCGCCTTTTGCCACCAATGCTACCCTGCCCTGATGACGTGTAAAAACATCAATCACCAAACTTGACTCGCTCCAATCATATCGATGCAAGATATAACTTGGCTCATCAACCACTTTATGTTGAACTGCCATAATTGAAGCTTGTGCTAATTCTTGGGTTTGAGGAGGTCAATTGGCATGCCATTATTTTGGCCTCCTTATTTATTCGTAGCCGAATGCTCGCACACGGGCTTCATCATCGGCCCAACCAGAGCGCACTTTGACCCACAACTCAATAAATACTTTGGCATCTAGCAAAATTTCTAATGCCATGCGCGCATCAGTACCAATACGTTTAATTTTGTCGCCGTTTTCACCCACAATCATGGCTTTATGGCCATCGCGCTCGACTACAATGGCAGCAGAAATTTTAACAAAACGTTTGTTTTTGTTTTTACCACGACCAGGTTCTTCTTCAAATTTCTCAATAATGACGGTAGAGGTATAAGGCAATTCATCGCCAGTTAAACGGAATAATTTTTCACGTACAATTTCACTGGCTAAAAACTTTTCACTACGGTCCGTGAGCTCGTCTTCGGCATACCACCAAGCTTGTTCAGGTAGGTGAGTTTCACAAATATCAAGCAAACGACCAATGTCTTTTTTGTTTTTAGCCGACATAGGTACAATTTCCGTGAAATTGCGATGTTGCTGCATCTCTTGTAACCAAGGTGCAATTTGTGCTCGGATTTTAACTTCGTCTAATTTATTGGCAATTAAGATACAAGGAATTTTAGGATCTAATAAAGCCAACACTTTAGCGTCTTGTGCGCTAAATCGACCCGCCTCGACCAAAAATAATACTAAATCAACATCACTTACTGCACCTACCACGGTTTTGTTGAGTGATTTATTTAAAGCTGCACTATATTCGGTTTGGTAACCTGGAGTATCTACAAAAACATATTGTGTTTTTTCACGAGTACGCACACCCGTAATACGGTGACGGGTGGTTTGAGCCTTGCGCGACGTAATGCTAATTTTTTGCCCAACCAAGGCATTAATAAGGGTGGACTTACCAACATTGGGACGACCAACAATAGCGACTAGACCACATTTTTGTCCATCGGTAGCCTCACTAGTGGATGCAGCCATTGTAATTAAGGCGTCTGGGATGGGATTAATAGGGGTTTCTGAATTCATTTTTTAGTCTTTAAATAATCAAGCATAAGAGTGGCCGCTGCTTGTTCGGCTGCACGCCTAGAATTACCTCGTGCTGTAAAAGTTTGTTGTGAGCCATTAATACTGCACTCGACCTCAAAAGTTTGTTGATGCGCTTGACCATGAGTGCCCACTACTTTATAGGTAGGTAAAAGTAGTTTTTTGCCTTGCAACCATTCTTGTAAAGCTGTTTTAGCGTCTTTGCCCATGGCCTGCATTTGATTGTCAACTTTGACTTCGCGGAACAAATGCAATACGACTTTACTCGCCGCATCATAACCGCCATCTAGGTAAACTGCACCAATAATCGCCTCAAGGGCATCTGCCAAGATGGAAGGCCGTTTTTTCCCCCCCGATTTGGACTCGCCTTCGCCCAGTGCAATTAAATCTGACAGGGCCAACTGATTGGCCAGCATATGCAGAGTTTCTTGCCTGACTAAATTGGCCCTTACCCTAGATAAGTCGCCCTCGTTTTGACCTGCCAGTTGCTCATACAAAAGCGTAGCAACTGACAAACTGAGCACAGAATCACCTAAGAACTCAAGTCGTTCATTGTGATCGGAGCTAAAACTTCTATGAGTTAAAGCACGTTTTAATAAAGATAGGTTGACAAATCGATAGGCAATTCGATCTTGTAAACCCTTTAAAGCATGAGGTGTCACTATTTAGAACGACCTGAAAAATGAATCACTAAAGAAACGGGACCAGCCATACTGATTTCTTTACGGTAATCAAATTTAACCACCATTTTATCGCCTACTGGATCAATGATTAAGTCTTGACTCGTAATGGTAGTAATGTTGTCGATAATAGCAATTGCATCAAAACTACGCATTACATCGTTGGCCGATGGTTGCAGTGCGGCACGATTAACGGCTTGACTAATGGTTTTGTATTCGATTAATGAGGGGCTGACTCTTACGGCAATTAAGCCAAAAACTAACACAATAAGAGCCACTACCGTCATTTCAAACATGGAATAACCGGCCATTTTATTTTTGGCAATTGCCATGCTTAAATCAGCAGTATTGGTTTTTTGTAATGATTGATTCATGATTAATATATCTTTGCGAAACAAGACAAGACGCTTAGGGATTGAGGTAAACAACAAACAATAGGCCAATTCTTCATTTCAATACTCAAGTGAATATGATGGATAGTTAATTAAGCCTATTACTACTATTTTTTATCTTACTGTTTACCGCTTTCTAGTAGTCAGATGAAGTGGGTTTTAACAAAGATATAAAACCCACTACAACACCACTAATTAAAGCTACCAATGCGACTGAAATCAGAAAAATGCATCCAAATAAAGCTGGCTTTACCTACAATATTGGCCTCTGGGACAAAACCCCAATAACGAGAATCTAAAGAGTTATCGCGGTTATCGCCCATCATAAAATAATGACCTTGAGGTACTTTACACACTATACCCTCAATTGAATACTGGCAATTCTCTTTGAATGCAAAGTCAGCAATTGGACTAACTCCACTAGGTACATCTTGCTTATTTAAAATTCGATGGGTTTTAGTACCTAATTTTTCTTCAAACTGGGGAGTGTAAGTACTTTCAGATATATCTAAAAACTGTTCTTGTGGAACTTTGGAAACCTCTTGACCATTGATTTTAAGTACTTTATTTAAATAAGATACTTCATCGCCAGGAACGCCTACCACTCGTTTAATGTAGTCTTTGGTTGGGTCAGGTGGATAACGAAAGACCATTACATCACCGGCTTGCGGGCTGGCACCGTCAATAATTTTGGTATGTAAAATGGGTAAACGCACTCCATAATAGAATTTATTCACCAAAATTAAATCATCAATTAATAAAGTCGGAATCATTGAGCCTGTGGGGATTTTAAATGGCTCAAAAGCAAAAGAGCGCAAAATAAAAACCACCAAAATAACTGGAAATAGACCAGCGGTCCAATCTAACCACCAAGGCTGAGCCAAGGTATTTTTTTGTGCCTCTGTCACATCTAAGTCGAGTTTGATAATGCCTTGTTTTTCTAGGTCAGCCTGACGTTTTTTAGCGTCATCTGCAAGAGCTTGAGCTTTGGCTTTGCGCTTGGGGAAAAAATATAAGCGCTCAGCTAGCCAATAAAGGCCCGTGACCACAACTGCGACAAATAACAATAAAGGGAAATTACCCTCTATGACACCTAAATAAAATGCACCGGCATACGCAACAAATGCGGCCAATAAAACACTGGTCAAATACTGCATCAATCCTCCACTTGTAAAATAGCTAAGAATGCTTCTTGTGGCACCTCAACAGAGCCAATCTGTTTCATGCGTTTTTTACCTGCTTTTTGTTTTTCAAGAAGTTTACGTTTACGAGAAATATCACCACCATAACATTTTGCAATCACATTTTTGCGCAGTGCTTTAACTGTTTCGCGGGCAATTACGTTGGCGCCAATAGCAGCTTGAATGGCCACATCAAACATTTGACGTGAAATGACCTCGCGCATTTTAGCTACCACTTGTCGTCCACGATATTGTGATTGTGACCTGTGAATAATGACCGACAGGGCATCGACTTTTTCACTGTTCAATAAAATATCAACCTTGACCACATCAGAGGCACGGTACTCTTTGAACTCGTAATCCATTGATGCATAACCACGGCTTACTGATTTTAATTTATCAAAAAAGTCGAGCACAATCTCACCTAATGGCATTTCGTAAGTGAGCATGACTTGGCGACCATGATAGGCCATATCAATTTGCACACCACGTTTTTGATTCGCCAAAGTCATAACCACACCCACATAATCTTGGGGCATGTACAAATGCACCGTGACGATAGGCTCCCTGATCTCCTGCATCTTGCCCTGATCGGGCATTTTGGCGGGATTCTCGACCATGATGACTTCGCCATCGCCCTTGACTACTTCGTACACCACACTGGGCGCCGTGGTAATCAGATCTTGGTCAAATTCACGCTCCAATCGCTCTTGCACAATTTCCATGTGCAACAAACCCAAGAAGCCACATCGAAAACCGAATCCCAAGGCCTGAGAAACTTCGGCCTCGTAATGCAAAGAGGCATCGTTGAGTTTGAGTTTCTCCAAGGCATCGCGCAAAGAATCGTATTGATTGGCTTCGGTGGGGTACAAACCCGCAAACACTTGCGGCTGAATTTCTTTGAAGCCAGGAAGCGCTTGTTCAGCAGGTCCTAAATTGTTGGGCAGCTTCTTTTCAAGTGTGATG
>JALQUL010000382.1 GCA_023260735.1 Limnohabitans sp.
CATCACGTATATTGATTTTAATAGGTAAACTGACTTCATTGATGCAAAACATTGGGCATCAAGATCAATTTAATAACTGAAAAATTGGTAAATTGTAAACTTATAAGGATTAAAGAATGAATAATTCCAATTTAAAAACAGAATCTTTTTTTGACCAAGCAACCTTTACTTTTAGTCATATTGTTTGGGATGCATCAACCTTGCAAGCCGCATTAGTTGATACTGTTTTAGACTACGACCCAAAGTCGGGCCGTACTAACACTTCAAGTGCTGACTTGCTAGTTAATCGTGTCAATGAACTTCAATTAAAAGTACAGTGGATTCTTGAAACCCATGTACATGCCGATCATCTTTCTGCAGCACCTTATTTACAAAAAAAGTTAGGCGGTTTATTGGCTATAGGTTCCCACATTACCACGGTACAAAATGTTTTTGGAAAATTGTTTAATGCCGGTACTGATTTTCAGTGCGATGGAAGTCAATTTGACCAGCTGCTTTCCGATGGGGATACCTTCAATATTGGCAATTTAGTAGTAACGGCTATACATACGCCAGGACACACTCCAGCGTGTATGACTTATGTCGTCAAAGATAATAGCTCAAAAGCTACCAGACAAGTTGCATTTGTTGGTGATACCTTGTTTATGCCAGACTATGGTAGCGCAAGATGCGATTTTCCTGGTGGTAGTGCTACTACCCTTTATGCCTCAATACAAAAAGTGCTGAGTTTACCTGACACCACAGAGCTTTATATGTGTCACGATTACCCTCCTAGTACCCGTCAGCCACTTTTTCTTTCGACAGTAGCCGAGCAAAAAAAATCTAATATACATGTTCACGATGGTGTAAGCGAGCAGGAGTTTGTTCGCATGCGTCGGGCTAGAGATGCAACCTTATCTATGCCAGTTTTAATTTTACCGTCTGTGCAGGTCAACATGCGTGCAGGGCAGTTTCCGGCCCCCGAAAATAACGGTCAACGCTATTTAAAAATTCCTATAGACGCTATATGAATCTTGTTTTACGTCCTTTAAAAATAGCCTCTATTGCAGAGGCTTTTACGCTTATTATTTTGTTATTTATTGCCGTTCCGTTAAAGCGCTTGTTTAGTTTGCCAGAGGCCGTTTCTATCGTAGGACCAATTCATGGATTTGCATTTTTATTTTATGTGGTAATAGTTGTGTTTTATTACTTCAAAGGTCATGTTAGTATTATTTCTGCAATCAAATTGGTAGTGGCAGCCTTTATTCCGTTTGGTGCATTTTTTCTGTCCTCTGTATTTCAAACATCAAAATAAAAATGACTTCACCTCTTGCATTAAAAAATTGGTTTCCCTTTTTGAATTGGGGAAAGCAATATAACCAAAAAATTTTACTTGCCGACCTTATTGCCGCAGCAGTGGTGACGCTTATGCTCATTCCGCAAAGTTTAGCCTATGCTTTATTAGCGGGTTTGCCGCCAGAAGTTGGTTTATATGCAAGCATGGCGCCATTGGTGTTGTACGCTCTCATGGGTACTAGTCGGGCCTTAGCAGTTGGACCTGCAGCTGTCACCTCTCTCATGACAGCCGCTAGCTTAGGTAGCCTTGGTTTGCAGGGGCCAGAACAATATATACAGGCTGCCTTATTGCTCGCTCTTATGAGTGGAGCAATTATGTTTTTAATGGGAGTCGGGCGTTTAGGATTTTTGGCCAATTTTTTAAGTCATCCGGTGGTTTCTGGATTTGTCTCTGCTTCAGGAATATTAATTGCAGCAAGTCAGTTAAGACATATTTTAGGTATTCATTTGCACGGTGAAACCTTGGTTGAATTAGTACCCCAATTATTTCAACAAGTCAGTCATTTCCATTTCATTACCAGTCTTATTGGTTTTTCAGTTATTTTACTTTTGGTGATCGCCAGAAAATGGTTAAAAATGGCCTTAATGAATTTAGGCCTAACCAAAGATATTGCTGATATTTTTGTCAAGGCAGCACCTGTTGTTGTTTTACTTTTAAGTATTTTGGTTTCTAGTTTATTTGAATTATCTTTAAAGGGGGTAAAAGTGGTGGGTCATGTACCTGCCGGTATGCCATCCTTTACTTTACCAGCATTAACTTCAACTACTGTGTCTTGGATTCATTCATTATGGATACCTGCATTACTTATTTCGTTGGTAGGTTTTGTGGAATCGGTATCGGTGGGGCAGTCTTTAGCTGCTAAGTCGAGAGAAAGTATTGACCCTAACGCAGAATTAAGGGCTTTAGGATTGAGTAATTTGGGATCTGGGCTGACTGGTGGTTTTCCTGTCACAGGTGGGTTTTCTCGATCGGTAGTCAATTATGACGCAGGGGCACGAACACCTGCTGCAGGAATATTTACTGCTGTTGGGCTTGCGTTGGCGGCACTATTTTTAACTCCTTGGCTTTTTCATTTGCCTCAAGCTACTTTAGCTGCCACTATTATGGTTGCCGTGCTTAGTTTAGTTGATTTTAGTGTTTTTAAAAGAACGTGGCATTATGCAAAAGCCGATTTTTCAGCTTTGTTTTTTACATTTTCACTCACTTTGTTAGTGGGGGTAGAGGTAGGTTTAATTGCTGGTGTATCAACTTCTTTAGTGCTTTTACTCTACCGTACCAGTAGGCCACATATTGCAGTAGTAGGGCAGGTAGCAGGTACAGAGCACTACCGAAATGTATTACGCCATTCCGTTATTGAGCATGCAAGTGTTTTAGGTCTTAGAGTTGATGAAAGCCTTTATTTCGCTAACTCAAGATTTCTAGAGGAGTCTATTGCCTCTGCTGTTACACAACATGCCGATATTAAGCATGTGGTGTTATTGTGTTCTGCAATCAACGATATTGATGCCAGTGCTTTAGAAAGTCTTGAAACTATTAATCACCGCTTGCTTGACTCTGGAGTTTTGTTTCACTTGTCTGAGGTAAAAGGCCCCGTTATGGATAGACTAAAACGCAGCCATTTCTTTGAGGAGTTAAGTGGTGGTATATATTTAAGTCACCACCAAGCAGTAACTGAGTTAACTAAAGAATGATTTTAATAGTTCAAATTTATAAAAAAGAGTACCTTCAGGTTTATATTAATTTTCAAAATCATATTGAAAGCTAGTTTTATGCCTCATTTTTTTCTAAGCTGCTTTATTGTTTTTTTCACTACTACTAGCTTTGCTGTAGAGGTTCAATTTCAAAAAGTCACACAAGATGTGTATGTTCATATTGGTGAGTTAGGACAGCGTTCTACAACCAACGAAGGGTTAAACGCCAATATAGGTTTAGTGCTTACTCCAGAGGGCGCAGTACTTATAGATAGTGGAGCGACTTATAAAAGTGCAATGCAAATTCATGAGGCGGTTAAAAAAATTACTAATCAACCTATTAAGTGGGTGATTAATACGGGCGGTCAAGATCATAGATGGTTAGGCAATGGCTATTTTATCGCTCAGGGAGCGCAAATTATTGCTCATCAAAATGCCATTGCCGATATGAAAAATAGAGGTGGTGAGCATTTGGCAGGGTTAAGCAGGATACTTGGAGATTTGGTGAGTCAAACTAAGCCAACTTTGCCTAATTATTGGATTAAAAATCCAGATGAAAGTTTGAATTTAGGCGGTGTATTATTTGAATTGAAACATAGAGGTGGTGCACACACACCTGGTGATATGTTGGTTTGGTTGCCAGCTAAAAAAACCATGTTTACTGGTGATGTGGTGTATGTGAACAGAATGTTAGGCGTACTTCCAGTGAGTCGTACTCAGACATGGTTAGCTACATTTGCTGAAATAGAGAAATTAGCTCCACAACACCTTATTCCAGGACATGGTCAAGTTTGTGATTTAAAACTTGCGAAAGCCGATACTCAAGCTTATTTATTGGCACTTACTGATCATATGAAAAAAGCAATAGATAACGGACTTGATATTTCGGCTGCAATCCAATCATTTAATTCGCAGCCTTTTAGCTACTTATTAAACTCGGCCGAACTTATACCAGGAAACTCAAGTCGGACCTATTTAGAAATGGAAATTCAATAAAAAAGTGAATAAAATAGGTGTTGTTCAATGTTTTTAATGTATCAACGCTGGTAGATCTCAAAGTCTTGGTTGCCAGAAGCTGAAGTCTTCAAGAATCACTAGGTCAAACTTAAAACTTAAAAATGAAAAAAATACCTATTAATTCTTCTGTTTCTATTTCAGAGCATCCGCAAGAGCTTAGACTCTGGTTGCGTTTACTTACCTGTACACAACTCATAGAGACTCAGGTTAAAAATCAATTGCGTGAGCATTTTTCAACAACCTTGTCTAGGTTTGACTTGTTGTCTCAGTTAGAGAGGGCGCCAGACGGTTTAAAAATGAATGAACTGTCTAAACGTTTAATGGTGACCAGCGGTAACGTAACAGGCATAACTGATCAATTGGTGAGCGATGGCTTGGTGACTAGAGTGGCAGTACCCCAAGATAGACGTGCATTTTTAATTCAAATGACCCCTCTTGGTCGGGCAAAATTTAATGAAATGGCGCGACTTCATGAGCAATGGATTGTGAATGCATTTGCCAATTTATCTGACTCAGAAATGAGTCAGTTATACGGCTTATTAAACAAGGTCAAAGAAAAAAATGCGAGCAACTCTCATTCTGATCTAGACCCCAGTCATCATCTAGTCAATTAATTTTTTGCAATAGTGAGCCATATAATCACCCAATTATTTTTAATCTGGCACTACTGCAGTGACTTCAATTTCTACCTTGGCTCGGTCTTCGACTAAAGCATTTACTTCAACAGCTGTCATAGCGGCATTAAAACTCCCAATCAGTTCTCTAAAGGCTTGGCCAATTTCTGGGTAAGCTGCCACGTATTCTTGTTTATTGGTGACATACCAAGTCATGCGTACGATATGCTCGGGTTTGCCTCCACCTGCGGCTAAAACTTCCACCACATTTTGTAGGGCTTGCCGCACTTGCTCAGCCATATCATCGGTGTGAAAAACGCCTTGTGCATCCCAGCCAATCATGCCAGCCACAAATATCATTCGGCCACGTGCGCTAACGCCATTGGCATAACCACGAGGGCGAGGCCATCCGGGAGGTAAGAGTGTTTGCATAATAGTTTCCTTAAGAGTTTTCTTTTAATTTAAAGCGTTGTAATTTGCCAGTGGCAGTTCTTGGAAGTTGTTCGATAAATTCAATTGCCCGTGGATATTTATAAGGAGCAACCGTATTTTTTACAAAATCTTGTAGTGCTTGTGTTAATTCTGGACTACCAATAAAGCCAGGTTTGAGTACTACAAAGGCCTTTACAATTTGACCTCTTTCTTCATTGGCTACTCCTATCACAGCACATTCAGCTACTGCCTCATTTTGCATAAGTGCGTCCTCTACCTCCGGAGCTGCAATGTTATAGCCCGCTGAAATAATCATGTCGTCGGTTCGGGCCTGATAAAAAAAGTATCCATCAGAATCCATTAAATAAGTGTCGCCAGTAATATTCCAGCCGTTTTGCACATACTTTTTTTGTCTCTCATCGGCTAAATAGCGGCAACCTGTTGGCCCTTTAACAGCTAAAAAACCAACTGTTTCAGGGGCTAACTCTTGCCCATTGGCGTCCACCACTTTTGCTTGATAACCGTTGACTACTTTACCTGTTGCACCAGGTTTTACATTTTCTTCGGTGTGTGAAATAAAAATATGCAGCATTTCGGTAGCGCCAATACCGTCAATGAGTTCTATGCCTGTGCCCTCTTTCCAAAGTTGCCGAGTAGAGGAGGGTAGTGCCTCACCTGCAGAAACGCATTTACGCAGGCTACTGCCTTTTAAGCCATGTTCTTGCAATGCAATTGCTCGGTAAGAGGTAGGAGCGGTAAATAAAACGCTAGCTTTATATTCTTTAATGCCTTCAATGAGTTGTGCTGGACTGGCTTTTTCTAATAAAACACTAGAAGCACCAATTGACATTGGAAATAATACCAATCCGCCAAGGCCAAAAGTAAAGGCCAAGGGTGGGCTACCGATAAAAATATCATCGGCAGTAGCTTTTAAAACCGACTCAGGCCAGCATTTGCAAGCGGCAATTAGGTCTCTATGAAAATGCATAGTGGCTTTAGGTACTCCTGTAGTACCGGAGGTAAATCCTAAAAGACAGGTGTCAGTGGCAGCAGTGGCTACATTGTTAAACTGATGTGAAGCCCGTGCTATAGCATTTTCTAAACTATTATTTTCCTCAGAATTAAAAAATAAAATATGTTGAAGAGTACTATTTTGAGAATCTAATAAATTGATTTCGTCGGCTAAATTGGCATCCACTAAAGCATGACTAATTTGTGCAATTGAAATAATTGTTTGTAATTCTTTAGCACGTAATAATGGCATGGTAGCTACTGCAATTGCACCAGCTTTGATGACCGCAAACCAGCAGGCCACCAGCATTGGGTTATTGGGTGAACGTAATAAAACTCGGTTGCCAGTTACCAAGCCCAATTGATCGACCAATATATTGGCTATTTTATTGGCTTTTTCTTGCAAATCCGAATAGGTCCAGGTCAGTCCTGCTGCACGAATACAAATTCGTGCACCATTCCCTTGCTCAATATGTTTATCTAATAATTCAGTTGCACAATTGAAGTAATCGGGCAATTGCAACTCAGGTAAATCAAAAAGAAATTCAGGTTGTTGCTCTAACGGTGGCAGATGGTCAATGGCAAATGTGTCAATATGGGATGTTTGTATCATATTTATCTCCATAAGCAAAAATAGCGCTTCATGCAGCACTAGCCGAATTAAATTGGCGAATTAGCTCACGAGCAATAATGAGTTGTTGCACTTCTGTGGCACCTTCATAAATTCGCAACGACCTAATTTCTCGGTAAAGTCGCTCTACGGGGACTTCACTCACTACCCCCATGCCACCCCAAATTTGTACTGATGCATCTATGACTTGTTGGGCATTTTCTGTGGCAGTCATTTTGGCCATGGCCGCCTCTTTGGTCACGTTATGACCTAAGTCTCTCATCCAAGCGGCTCTATAGGTTAATAAGGCTGCACTATCAATGGCGGTAGCCATTTGCGCTAATTTGGCTTGGGTTAATTGAAAATCAGCCAACACCCCTTTCAACATTTTGCGAGTAGTGGCCCGTAGTAAAGCTTGGTCTAGTGCCAGTCTTGCAAAGCCTAATGCAGCAGCAGCCACCGAGGTTCTGAATACATCTAGGGTGCGCATCGCAATTTTAAAACCTTCGCCAGAAGCGCCGATTCTTTGGGAGGCATCAATGCGGCATTGATTGAATTTTAATTTTGCTAATGGGTGAGGGGCAATCACTTCAATACGCGCTGCAATTTCAAAACCAGGGCTATTCGCATCGATTATAAATGCAGAAATTCCTTTGGCGCCAGGAGCCTCTCCGGTACGAGCAAATACAACATAAAAATCGGCAATACCGCCGTTAGAGATCCAAGTTTTTTCACCATTTAAAATATAACTATTACCATCATCTGCTAGAGTGGCTGTGCATGCCATTGCGGCTACATCAGAGCCCGCATCGGGTTCTGAGAGGGCAAATGCAGCAATTGCTTGACCTTTTGCAACTTTGCCTAGGTATTTTTCTTTTTGTTTTGGGCTACCGTGTAAAGAAATAGCGCCAGAGCCCAAGCCCTGCATAGCAAAAGCAAAATCAGCAAGGCCATTATGCCTAGCCAAGGTTTCTCTAATAATACAAATGGCACGAGTGTCGATAGAGGCGGGTAGCGCAGGATTGGCAACCGCATATTGTAGCCAGCCTGCTTGGCCTAATTGTTGCACCAAGG
>JALQUL010000389.1 GCA_023260735.1 Limnohabitans sp.
TGACCACGTTCAAGTGGGTGATGTTCTGAGTTTGCGAGCCCCCTCTGGTCAGTTTTATTTAACGCCTGGCAAGGACCCAGTAGTTTTAATTGCAGGGGGTATTGGTATTACTCCTTTGCTAAGTATGTTGCAATCCATACAACAAAACTCTCCTCATCGTGAAGTGTTTTTGTTTTATGGTAGTCGTGATTTTAATGATGTAATGCAGTTAGGCCATTTCCTTGCAATTGCACAAAAAAATAGTGCAGTGACATTCAAAATTTGCCTCAGTAATTTAACTCCTTTAACTTTACAAGCGGGATTGTACGAGTGGCCAGGTATAGAAAAATATTTAGTACAAGAAAGAATTAGCCTTAGTCTATTGCGTCAATTTTTGCCTTTTAAGCCACTTGATTTTTATATCTGTGGTCCTAGCGCCCTTATGGAAAGCCTTGTGCCCGATCTAGAGAGTTGGGGCGTGCCGGCTAATAAAATTCATTTTGAGGCATTTGGCCCAGCCAGTGTCAAACGAAGTATTGCAACATCTTATTCGAGCTCTACTGAAGAAAAAAACCTAGAGCCAAGCCTAGCAACACAAGCAGTAGGTCAGACACAATTTATTGGCCTCAAGTCTGGTAAACAATTGTTGTGGGAATCTCATCACAGCAATATTTTAGACTTATTAGAGTCTCATGGCATTGTAGTAAATAGCGCCTGCCGAGACGGCATTTGTGGTACTTGTCAAACCAAAGTGTTAGCAGGTGAGGTGGTGTATGAACAAACGCCAGACTATTGTCCTGATGCGGGAAGCTGTTTAGTGTGCGTAGGTCGTCCTAAAGCCAACACCTCTGTTGTATTGGATATTAAATGAAATTTTCTATTATTAAACAATTGGTAGTGCCATTTTTTTTAACCATTCTAGTATTAGGCGGTGCTACTTTAGCGGGTGATGCATTGCTTCACCGTTTTAATTTGGTTTGGATTGGTCGGTATTTAGGTATTCCTGGCACCTTGCTGATTATTTTGTCGCTTTATTATTCATTGCGTAAACGAAAATACGTTCAATCGGGTAGCCTACAAGCTTGGCTGAAGTTTCATGAATATTGTGCCTGGTTAGGCTCTGTAATGGTTTTGGTTCATTCGGGTGTTCATTTCAACTCTATATTGCCCTGGTTGGCAACAGCGGCCATGGCCATTAATGTATTAAGCGGCATGGTGGGCAAGTTTTTATTGGGACGTTCTAGACAGGCTCTTCAACAGCAGCGCCAGCATTTGCAACAAGATGGTTTAAATGCTCAAGAAGCTGAGCAGGAGTTATTTTGGCAAGCCGCTTCCCTCGATTTAATGTCTAAATGGCGCAAGGTACATATTCCTATTTTTATTGCTTTTGTAGTACTTGCACTAGGTCATATTGTGAGCATATTTTTATTTTGGGGTTGGAAATGAAACCATGGATTAAATGGGCTTTAGCTCTGAATTTAGCAGCTCTTGCTGTATTGGTATTTGCCTACCCTCATTTTATGGTGGCTCCTGGTAAGTTAATACTGGCTCACAAAGAAATGGAACAAAATTGTTTTGCTTGTCATCAAGCTTTTTTGGGCATTGATGAGACCAAATGCACTAGCTGTCATAAACCCACTGAAATTGGTTTGTTAACTAGCAAAGGCGTTAAAATTTTTGCACCTAAAACCAAGGTAGCTTTTCATCAAGATTTAAACTCTCAAAATTGCACTGCCTGTCATAGCGATCATTCAGGAGTTACTCAATTCATTAAAAAAGGCAAGTTCGATCACGCCTTATTAAACACCTCAAGCGCCAAAGAATGTCAAACTTGTCATAAGCCCCCCGTCGATGATATGCATAAAAAAATGACTGGAAATTGTAGTAGTTGCCATCAGCAAACTGCTTGGAAACCAGCTACATTTGATCATAGTAAATTCTTTGTGTTAGATAGAAACCATGATGCGACTTGTAGTACTTGTCATCCACGCAATGACTATAAACAATACACTTGTTATGGTTGCCATGAACACAGCCTCGATAAAGTAAGGCGTGAACATATTGAAGAGGGTATTAGTGACTTCCAAAACTGTGTAGAGTGTCATAGAAGTGGCAATGAACATGACATTATTGGGCGCGGTTTAAGTCAGTCACGAGAGGGTGGTAAAATGGAGGGTAGAGGCGGTGATGACGACTAACTATCAGCATTTAACAAAACCTATTTAGTCAAAAAAAGGCTTGAATTGAGTTTCAAGCCTTTTTTTATTGCGTCTTCAAAAAAGTGAAAGCGCTTGCAATCTAAAACTGATTATTTCAAAATGTCGCCAATACAAACATATTTGATTTCGACGTAATCATCCATACCGTGGTGCGAACCTTCACGACCTAAGCCAGACTGTTTAACGCCACCAAATGGAACATGTTCTGTAGCTAGAATGCCTACGTTTACACCCACCATACCATACTCTAAGTTTTCCATTACGCGGTGAATACGTCCAATGTCACGACTATAGAAATAACTGGCCAAACCAAACTCGGTGTTGTTGGCTGCATCAACGGCTTCTTGTTCAGTTTTAAACTTAAAGACGGGGGCGAATGGTCCGAAGGTCTCTTCTTTAGCACACAACATTTCAGTGGTTGCATCGGCTACTACTGTAGGTTCAAAAAACAATCCACCTAGGCGTTGACCACCTGTTAATAAACGCGCACCCTTAGCGATGGCATCCTTCACATGACGCTCGACTTTATCAACCGCAGAAGCTTCAATTAACGGACCTTGATTAACGCCGTCTTCAAAACCATTGCCTACCTTGGCGGTTTTTACTTTAGCAGCAAATTTTTCGATAAAGCTTTCGTAAATACCTTCTTGTACATAAATGCGGTTAGAGCAAACACAGGTTTGACCAGCATTACGATATTTACTCGCAAAGGCACCTTCTACTGCACTGTCAATGTCGGCGTCATCAAATACGATGAAAGGAGCATTACCTCCCAATTCGAGCGACATTTTTTTAACGGTAGGAGCTGATTGCGCCATTAAAATACGGCCCACTTCAGTGGAGCCTGTAAAACTAATGTGACGAACTACGTCGCTTGCACAAAGTACTTTACCGACTGCAATAGAGTTGTCGGCGTCTGCAGTAATCATGTTAAGAACGCCAGCAGGAATACCAGCACGCATTGCCAATTCAGCTGCAGCTAAAGCAGTTAATGGTGTGAGCTCGGCTGGTTTAATAATAACAGGACAACCTGCTGCCAAAGCAGGGGCTACCTTGCGGGTAATCATAGCCAATGGAAAATTCCATGGGGTAATTGCAGCGCACACGCCAATAGGTTGTTTTAAAACCAATAAGCGGCGGTTGTTGTCAAATTGTGGCAGAGTTTCACCGTTAACACGTTTGGCTTCTTCTGCAAACCACTCGACAAAACTAGCACCATAAGCCACTTCGCCTTTTGCCTCTGGTAATGGCTTACCTTGTTCTGCGGTCATAATACGACCTAAATCGTCTTGATTGGCCATTAATAAATCAAACCATTTGCGTAAAATAGTGCTACGCTCTTTGGCTGTTTTATTTTTCCATGCAGGCCATGCCGCATTAGCTGCAGCAATTGCTTGCTCAGCCTCCG
>JALQUL010000455.1 GCA_023260735.1 Limnohabitans sp.
CCTGGTGCAAAATGTAGCCCTACTTTGGCTTCTGCCATTAAGTTTGCCAACTCTCAAGGTGCAGTGGTGGTAGTTCCGGCAGGTAACTCTAAAAAAATAGCTGGCGAAGCAGCTAAACTGACTATGCCAGCCAATTGTCCAGATGCCATCACCGTGAGTGCTATTAAAGAAGATGGTACTAGAGCAAATAATTCTAACTTTGGCGCAGAGGTTGATATAGCGGCCCCTGGCGAAGGTATTATGGTAGCTACTTTTAACAACTCGACTTCCGATTTTGCTAAAAGTAGCGGTACTTCATTGGCTGCCGCTCATGTATCAGGTGTTTTGGCTCTCATGTATGCAGCACAACCTAATTTAACTCCAGCAGCAGCGACAAGCTTGTTAAAGTTGCATGTTGCACCTTTGGTTGATAAGTCTAAACCGTTAGGCACTGGTTTATTAGATGCTACCGCTGCGGTATCGGCGGTGAATCATTCGGCTACATTTGTTGCTAAAGATGATTATCAAAATGTTGGTAAATCTCAATTACTTTGGAAAGCACCAGAAGGTAATTATGTTTCAACTGCGCTTAACTTTGGTGCAAATGCAAACGTCTCAGAAACTTTTAGTTTAAATGCTGAAACTGAGTTTGCTTTTTTTAATCCAGATGCAAGAAACTTAAAATTAGGTAAGTTCACCGACTCTTTTAATCAAGTAGTTTATAGCACCCCTGCAGACCAAGGTGGTAATGAACGCATTATTGAAGTCAGTGCACTTCAGCCAATAGTGCAATTCAACCCTGTGCCCTTGGGCTACCAAAATATTGGTATAGGAAATTTTTATTCCGATTCTTTTGATGAAATGGCTTATTTCAACGCCAAAAAATCGACTTTATTACTCAGAAAATTCCATGCCTCACCTGATATTGAAATAGGCAAACTAGATAAATCAATTGTAGTGTCTAAAAACTTAACACCCGTAGGTATCGCCGATTTTAACGGAGACGGTTATTCAGATATATTATGGAAAAACAAAAATGGTATGATTTCAGTACTGTACATTGCTGAAAACGTCAGCCTTTGGCAAGATGTTGCCAAGTTAGCTAAAAATGAGTCTTTGTTAGGAGCTGGCGATTTTGCAGGTGACACCACTGCGGACTTTGTAATCACTAATAACAAAACCGCATTGTTTACGGTATATAGTTTTACCAAAAATGGTTTAATTAATAAAACCACTTCTCAGCTTGCGAGTGGTGAAATTCCTAGCGCCACAATTAAAATTGGTGATTTCGATGGTGATCAAAAGGATGAAATCTTAACCTTAGAGAGCTTTGGTGAAAACTCATTCTGGTTTGTCGATAGGTTTAGTTTTGATACAAACAACCAAGTCAAATACAAGATAATAAATACTGAAAACAATGCTAACTTAATCAACGCTAGTTATTCGCTACTGTAATTTTTGAAATATTAAAAAAACCTGTCAACAACTAAGTTGGCAGGTTTTTTTATTTTGAAATTTACCAAGGTCCCGAAATCCAATTTGGATATAATTAAACCAACTTAAATAATCTCCTATTACAATACTATTTCTGCCTCTCAACTAACAACCCTATAACTAATTTAGCCATGATCAATCGTAAATATTTCTCGGTTTATGTCGCCATTTTAAGCAGCATTTTTTTAACTGCTTGTGGCGGTGGTGGCTCTGACACAAGCGTACCTACACCAACTAAGCCTGCAGTAATTATGGCTTTTGGTGACTCTCTAACTGCTGGTTATGGCCGTACAGCTGGTGGCACTTATTTTCAATTTGTTTCTCCAGGTAACGCTTGGGTAGAACTGCTAGCAAATAAGATTAAAGCAGATGGAATTGGCTCAAGTGTCGTGGTGTTAAATGCTAGTTTAGGTGGTGAATTTACCAGCGGAGCCGCTAGCCGTTTACCAGGTTTATTGGCAAAATATAAACCAACCCATGTATTATTAGGGCATGGCACCAACGATGCAAGGTCATTTTCAGATGTCACCGGAATTTCAAACCGTATGGCAGGAATGGCTGCTACAGTGAATCGTTCGGGTGCAAAAGCATTTATTTTGGCTTATGGGTATCAAGCAAAAGGTACTGATTTTTCAGTTAAATATGCGCAGGCACTAAAAAATGCTGCTACAAATGGTGGTGCCGTATATATTGATATTACGGCTGACATTTTATTTAAAAATGAGTTTTACAATGCAGATTTGATTCACTTAAATGACAAAGCTCAATCAGTTATGTTGGATAAAGTTGTTCAACAACTGTACCCTACCATCAATTAATTCAGTTAAATAAAAAGAAAAAATTGCTTATTGGATTATCCAATAAGCAATTTTTGTTTTTAAATGAATCACTTCTAAAAATTTAGCTTCTTTTTAAATAGTGTAAAAACAAAGCCTTTCAATTAGTTAAATATGGTGAATATTTATGGAAACCAAATGGTTAGAGGATTTTGTTAGTTTGGCTGAAACCCGAAGTTTTAGTCGCTCTGCACAATTAAGACATGTTACACAACCAGCTTTTTCTAGAAGAATCCAGTCTTTAGAGTCTTGGGCGGGTACCGATTTAGTTGATAGATCCTCCTACCCCACACGTTTAACACCAGCAGGTAAGGCTCTTTATGATCAAGCATTAGAGTTGCTACAAACTTTGCAAAGCACCCGCACCATGCTGAGAGGGCAATCGGCTGCTGGTTTAGATGTGATTGAATTCGCAGTTCCTCACACACTTGCTTTTACCTTTTTTCCTCAGTGGGTTGCCCAACTTTCTAAGGGTTTTGGCTCCTTAAAAACTAGGTTAAAGGCACTTAATGTGCACGATGCTGTTCTACAAATGGTAGAGGGAAATTGCGATGTATTAATTGCTTATCATCATGCTGCCCAGCCTTTGCAACTTGATCTTGATCGTTACGAAATGGTGGTTTTGGGAAGGGAAACAATGGTTGCTTGTTGTAAACCCGATTCTAGTGGTAGGCCAATCTTTAGCTTGCCAGGCAGAGCTAATTATGCAGTGCCTTACCTAGCTTATGGCCCTGATGCTTATCTAGGACGAGTACTTGAGCAATGGCAAAAACAAGAGGGTAATGCTTTACACCTTGAGCGTGTCTATGAAACCGATATGGCTGAAGGTTTAAAGGCAATGGCCTTAGAAGGACTTGGGGTTGCCTTTTTACCCGAAAGTGCCATTAAACGTGAACTAGAAAGTGGTAAGTTAACCGAGTTAAATTGGGGCGTTGACTTTAAAAAAGCAGTCAGTATGGAAATTCGTGCCTACCGCGAGCGCCATAG
>JALQUL010000067.1 GCA_023260735.1 Limnohabitans sp.
GGTGGCTTTTTAAAAACCGACGAAGCTTTAAGCGCTCCAGATGTACAACTTCATTTTGTAATCAGTGTAGTAGAAGACCACGCCAGAAAACTCCACTTCTCTCATGGTTACTCCTGCCATGTTTGTTTATTAAGACCAGAAAGCCGTGGACAAGTCACGCTAAAAAATTCCAATCCTAATAGTGCACCAATAATTGACCCTGCCTTTCTCAAAGAAGAGGCCGACCTAGAGAATTTAGTGAAAGGGTATAAACTCACTAAAAAGCTACTTGATGCGCCAGCTTTAGCCGATATTCGTCAAAGTGATATGGTCACAGCACATATCCAAACCGATGATGAAATCAAGCAAATTTTGCGAGAACGGGTCGATACAGTTTATCATCCAGTTGGAACTTGTAAAATGGGTATTGATTCAATGGCAGTCGTAGATCCTGAACTAAGAGTCCATGGACTTCAAAATTTACGAGTAGTAGATGGTTCTATCATGCCCACCTTAATTGGCGGGAATACCAACGCACCTATTATGGCAATTGCTGAAAAAGCAGTCGATTTAATTCGTGCAAGCAATTCACACTAAGAAAGATTGGCTATGAATACACTCAATACCTCCATGCTAATGGAAATACCGCAAGAATTTCAAAATTGTTTTGATGCCCAGAAACAAGCTTATTTAGCTCACCCAGAACCCAGTTTACAAGAACGACGTGCCGACCTGGCCATGCTTTCCAGAATGCTCAAAGAAAATCGGGATGCCTTGGTAGCGGCTATTAATCAAGATTATGGCAATCGCTCGGAATTTGAAACTTTGTTTGCCGAATTTTTCGTAGTCCTAGAAACCATTAAAGACTCCAGTAAAAACCTGCGAAAGTGGATGAAGCCACAGCGCCGCCATATCGACATCATGCTCTACCCAGGTGCATCTAATCGTGTCATTCCACAACCGCTAGGTGTTGTAGGAGTGATTGTGCCTTGGAACTTTCCACTCAATCTGACCTTTTGCCCCTTAGCTGCCATTTTTGCAGCAGGTAATAGAGCGATGGTCAAGATGAGCGAAAATTCTAGAAACTTAGCCTTGTTATTGGCTGAAATCAGTCCCCGTTATTTCCCAGAAAATAAACTCAAATTTTTTGAAGATGGTGGTGGCAGAGGACCTGCGTTCTCCTCTATTGCTTTTGATCATTTATTATTTACAGGTTCTGGTACGACAGGTAAAGCAGTAATGGCCAATGCTGCTCGCAACCTCACACCGGTCACACTTGAGTTGGGAGGTAAAGCACCTGCCGTAGTGGGCCCCGATTATTCAATTCAAACGGCTGCCGAGCGCATTATGTGGGTCAAGATGTTTAATGCGGGGCAAATTTGCACCAACATTGATTATGTATTTTTACCCGAAGGACGTGAACAAGAATTTACCGAGCATTGCAAAAAATTAATTGCACAGCGCTATCCTGATCTAAACAGTAATGATTACACCTCTATTATTGATCAGCGTGCTTTTGATCGTTTAAACGACACCCTAAACGACGCAAAAGCTAAAGGTGCTACTGTTATTAATTTGGCACAAGATCAAAAACCAGACCTCAGTTTAAGAAAGTTTTCTCCACATATTGTGCTTAATCCTAGTGCCGATATGATTGTCTCGCAACGCGAGATTTTTGGCCCTATTTTGCCTATTCGTACCTATAAAACCAAAGAAGAGGTTGCCTCTTATATCAATAGTCACGATAGGCCCTTGGCACTTTATCCTTTTACCAACGATAAATCACTGCAAAAATTTTATATTTCTAATGTGATGTCAGGTGGTGTATCGGTCAATGAAGCTTTACTTCATGTGGCACAACATGATCTGCCTTTTGGCGGCGTTGGACCGAGTGGTATGGGTCATTACCACTCACAAGAGGGCTTTAATACTTTCTCTAAATTACGACCCGTTTTTTATCAAGGGCCTTTTTCAGCAATACAAATGTTGTTTTTACCGCCCTACGCCAACAAGGCTTTAAAGTTCATGAATTTACTCATGAAATATAAAGCCTAAAATTTTATTTAATGCAAAAACGTGATGACTCTACATCACGTTTTTTAACATTCAAACTATTGTATAAAAAATTAGTGTAATCTAAAGATTCACTCAATCAACACGAAATACCAATAATGAAAATCATTCCTACCCTTCAAGAACTTTGTAGCCTAGTCGGGCAAGAAATTAGTGTTAGCGATTGGCTCACTATCGAGCAATCTCGTATTGATCAATTTGCACAAGCCACTGGTGACCATCAATGGATTCATACCGACCCTGCAAAAGCCGCTAATGGTCCTTTTAAAACGACTATTGCTCATGGTTTTCTAACACTTTCTTTACTACCCTGGTTTTTTGATAGTTCTATTGTGGTGCAAGACGTTAAAATGGGCGTGAATTACGGACTGAATAAAGTCCGTTTTCCGTCTCCTGTACCGGTTAACAGTCGCATTCGTGGACGAATTAAATTGCTTGCATGCGAGGCTATTGACAACAACGGGCAACAAATTACTTGGGAGTTAGTAGTCGAGCGTGAAGGACATGAAAAACCTGTGTGCATCGCTCAGTCCATCGCCCTTATGTACACCTAATTTTTTGAGCTTGATTTTTATTTATTATGTTTTTTGCCACCGATTTAGACACTGTTACCCATGGCATTCAATTGGCAGTTGCACCTGTATTTTTACTGACTGCGGTAGCCGCCATGATTGGTACTGCAGCTGGGCGTTTAGCCCGTATCATTGATAGGGCAAGATTAATTGAAAATAAAATTGAAAACAATCCTCATCATCAACATATTGATAAAGCCTACGCTGAACTCAATCGTCTTAAAAAAAGAGGTCGCTTAGTTAACCTTTGTATTGCCTTACTCACTTTTGGCGCTATTAGTATCGGTCTTACAATTGTGACTTTATTCATTGGAGAAACCACTGAACTACAAATCCATAAAGTGGCTACTATTGCATTTTTAATTGGCGTTGGAGGCTTTGTAATGGCCTTATTATGCTTTTTTGCAGAAACTTTATTAGCCACTAGTCTTTTAAGATTTCCAATTTTAAAAAGTCTTCCTATTACACCTCAAGAAAAATAAAACTGCCCTATTAAGCACCTACTTTGTAACATCATTTACCACTGAATAGTTAATAATAAAAAAGCCAGTGAAAACTAATTTCATTGGCTTTTTTTATTACAGAAATTGGTACCTTCTATTTGAAAAATATTACTATTTATTTAGTTAACATACCTTTGGTTTCAATAAAACGAATGACCTCTTGCAGACCTTCTAAAGTTTTTAAGTTAGTCATTACAAAAGGTTTAAGACCTCGCATTTTTAAGGTATCCGCTCTCATGATATCTAAATTGGCTCCCACATGTGGAGCTAAATCGGTTTTATTAATTACAAAAAAATCACTCTTCGTAATACCTGGTCCGCCCTTTCTAGGAATTTTTTCACCGGCTGCCACATCAATGACATAAAGAGTTAAGTCACTTAGTTCGGGACTAAAAGTAGCGGCTAAATTATCGCCGCCCGACTCAATAAAAATAATATCGGCATCTGGGAATTGCACCAACATCCTATCAATCGCCTCTAAGTTAATAGACGCATCTTCTCTAATGGCAGTATGCGGACAACCACCTGTTTCTACCCCCATAATTCGCTCGGCAGGAAGTGCACCGCTGACCGTTAATAAGCGTTGATCTTCTTTAGTGTAAATATCATTGGTAATAGCGACCAAGTCATATTGATCCCGCATGGCTTTACACAACATTTCTAATAAAGTAGTTTTGCCTGAACCAACAGGACCACCAATCCCAACTCTTAAAGGAGGCAGGCGTTTACTACGATTTTTAATTTGATGAAGATGATTCATATTTATGACCTAAATAATCTGGAATATTGATTCTCATGTTGCGAAGATAAAATCGCGAGCATAGGGGTAAAAGAGACCCATTTACCATAGGGAACGCTAAGGGCTTTATTGACCACCAAAGGTATTTCTTGACAGAGTTGTTGCAACACTTTTTGCCCAGAAAGTTGACCTAAAGGAATCGCTTTCATAGCCGCTTGCACCATATTTTCTGACCAAGCAAAAGCAAAGCTAGTAAGACTGTCCTGCAAACTCGCGTTCGAGTTAGAAATAGCCAAAGCAAAAGCAATTGGATAGGTCGGTTTAATAGAACTAAACCATACGTAATCGGTTAAATCATTCTCTTGATTTTTAAGCCACTCCACAAATGAATAACCCATTTGAATCGTCTGAGCTCTGGCTTCAGAACTTTCACGGGTCATTAAAAACCAATGATTGAGCTCCTCCACCGTTTTCAAATCATACTCTCGCCAAGCATTGATTGAATGAGCCAACAAGGGCAAGTCTGCTCTAGCTAAGGTTAAATGCAGTTGATCTGTTAACCATTTTTTGGTCTGCGTAAAATTAGTCACCATGCCTGAGTTGACCGCTGACTCTAGGCCATCGGAATAAGCAAATCCGCCAATCGGCAAACTTGGCGATGCTAACCACATCAATTGCAACAAACTGCTATCGTGCTTATTACCTAAATTGGTATTGGCTTGCTTGCTTATTTCACTCATGATGATGTTCACCATTTTGATCAAGACTACTTGGTAGCGATAATGAATGACTATGCGCTGATTCACCTGTTACATGAGAATGGTGTGTATGATGCGAATCGTGCGAATGAGACTGATGGTGATGGTGCGAGTAAGCTGCAAATGAACTCTGATCATAAGCACCCGACTCGGGCTCAAAAGCTTCATTCACTTGTTTCACTATTAAATGCATGGACTCCAACATCGCTTGCAACACATGATCGGGTTCAATCTTTAAACAACTTGGGCTTAGCTCTATAGGAACATGTCGATTACCCAGATGGTAAGCCGCCCGCATTAAATCAAAATAACTTCCATGCTCTGGGCAATACTCAATTCGCAAAACGGCTTGCGCTTGCGCTTGCACTTCAATTAAAGAGCCATCAGTGGCCACCAACACATCATTGCCTCTTAAAACCGTACCTCTAGGCAAAAATACACCCACATTGCGACCGATTGAATCGACGCAATGTAAACGACTTTTTTGCCGACTATCCCAATCAAGGATTATTTTTGGAAATCTGGCAACTAATTTTTTAGATAAACCAGCACCCTGACTCACCAATTTAGAGCATTCAATCATAAAGGGCCTTAGAACAAGAAATAACGCTGGGCCATGGGTAACTCGGTGGCAGGTTCGCAAGTTAATAATTGTCCATCTGCGCGCACAGAATAGGTTTGCGGATCCACTTCCATATGGGGTGTATAGTCATTGAAAAGCATTTCTTTCTTAGTTAAATTTCTAGTGCGACCAATGGCTGAAATCGTTTTTTGTAATCCATATTGCGCCACTTTATTATTGGCAAAAGCAGATTGAGACACAAAGGTTAAAGACGACAAGTGCAAAGAGCGTCCGAAAGAAGCAAACATAGGGCGATAGTGCACTGGCTGAGGAGTGGGAATTGAAGCATTAGGATCTCCCATAGCAGCCATGGCAATCGACCCCCCTTTTAAAATTAAACTTGGTTTAACCCCAAAAAATGCTGGTTTCCACACCACTAAATCGGCTAACTTGCCTACTTCAATGCTACCCACTTCATGACTA
>JALQUL010000130.1 GCA_023260735.1 Limnohabitans sp.
TACTACATTCTTTATTAGAAAAGTCTTGTTGCAAACGATCTAATTTAGCAATGCCGTTTTCTTTGAAAGAACTCGCCACTACTTCTTGCACTTTTTTCTCGAGTTTAGTTTGAGCCAACGTAACACCAGAAAGTACAAGCAAGCTTAAACCAATAGCAGAATTTTTTAAGATTTGTGTGGAATTAAATTTCATTTTTGTTTCTCCAGCTTAGCGTTTGAGAGCAGGTGCAATTGACTTAGCACCTTTGGCAGTCACACCCATAAATGTTGACAATGCAATAGTGGCATCGCTGCCATAAATTGGCTCTGGGAAACGTTGCTGACGATAACAATCATTTAAACGAAATTGCATGCCCCACAACTGACTATTGGAAACCCTGTAAGCTGGCCAAGCACCGAAGCCTTTTCCAGCACCTTCATTTTTGGTAATGTTAGGCAAGTCTTGTAAACGAATACGTTTTCCATCGCTGCCATGACAGGTTGCACAAGAAAAGTCATAAGGACCTGCACGCATAAAGAATAGAGATTTTCCTACTGCATACATTTCTTTTTCTTGGGCATGTTGATTGGGTAGGTTAAAGGCCATACCTCTCGACTCAGCAGAAATATAAGCAACTAAAGAAGCCATATTATTTTGTTCACCTTTATTAAAAGGGGTTTTAATAATATCTGCGGCAGCAATTCCTTGCAACTCTTCCATACAAGTCATTAAGCGTGACTCAAGGTCTTGTACTTTTTTAGTGTCTGCAAAAAAACGTGGCAAAGTTACGAATGCACCTTTGACCACACCTGGACCTTGACCTAAATCGCATTTTTCAAGAGATGCATTTTTTGGTCCACGGGCTTTTTTCCAAAGCTCTTCACCTTTAGCTTCAAACAACTCTGCTGGGTTACCATCAGCAAGCATGGCACGATATTCATCAATGCCTTCAGAGGCAGATTTAGTTTGTGCATAACTTGATGCAGTAGAAAAAACAGCGAACGCAGTTGTAAGCATTAATAGCCAGTGCGTATTACTTTTAGAAAATTGGCTTCGCATAGTTGTCTCCAGTTGCTTATATTGATTCAAAAAATTAGGAAACAGTGGCTTCGTCAGTACGAGTATCGCCTTTGTTGTCTTTCCAGCTTACTGCAATTTTGTCGCCGGCTTTTGCGCCTTTAACATTGAATTGCAAGAATGGGTTTTTAGAAACAGAAGGACCCCACTGGGCGCTAAACACTTGTTTACCGTTTAAGTTGGCTGTCACTTCTTGAATATACCAAGCAGGGATAACAGCACCGCTAGCATCTTTACGTTGACCGCTTTCCATTTCATGTCCCATAAGAACACGAACTGTTGCTTTGTCGCCTGATACTTGAGCACGTATGCGCATTGGATCTGCCATGATTAACTCCTAAACTTTTAAATAATTAACTAATTGAAAATTGAATAACGATGTTGCAAACTGGTATTAACCGCCACAACCACCCAAAGTCACTTTGGTTTCTTTTTTGGCAAACAAGGCTTTACCGTCATTCATGATGGCAACTGCGTAAATATCAGAAGACTGACCCATTTTTACACGAGTTAAAAAGTTGGCTTCTACATCAGGAGTCACATCAAAAGTGGCACACAATGTGGATGGATTTTTTTCTACCAATAACAACAAGTGCTTAACACCTGCCAAAGTAGTAGATGCACCGATTGGCACTACTGCACCGTTTTCAGCGATATCGGGAGCAATAACATTAATTTCTGTGCTTGCTTCTGGGGCTGCAGAACCGTAGGCTTTAACTGCATCATTAATAGTTTTTGCAGCAAAGGCATTTTGGTTAAATGTGGCTGCAAAAGCATACTGAGGAAACATACCAGTTGCGCCGAGTAAAGCAGCAACAGTAGCGCTTTGTTTCATTAGATCTCTACGTGATACCATAATTCTCTCCTAAATAAACTAAAACTTAAAACCAATTTTTTAATTACTAATCTAACTTATCTTTAGCATATACCCTTTGATCTAAAACATCAAAGGGTAATTTTTTATTGAGCTAAAAATTCGGCGATAGTTTTTAATTCGGCATCTGGCAAGGTTTGTGCTGGCATTGGAATATTGCCCCAAACACCTTGACCACCCGATCTAATTTTGCCCATTAAATAAGCCACATTACCTTTGTATTTTTTAGACACATCGCTAAATGCAGGACCTACAATTTTGTTATTTAAACCGTGGCAAGCTAAACAATTATTTTTAGTTAATAATGCTTTGGCTGCGCCATCAGCTGACGCTACAACAGGTGCTGCAGTAGTAACTGGGCGAATAGCATTTTTACCTTCTGGCTTGGTGGTGTCTGCACCTACTTGCGCACCGACTGGTCGGTTTTGCAAAGCTAAATTACCATGGGCATTACGAGCAAAATCAGGTAAGAATGACTCTACTTTAGACTCAGGTTTGCAGTCTTTCATACAAGCAACATTGTTGTTATCGGGCTTTTTAGTGCCGTTAAACTCATTGCCTGGCCACATAAAATGGTCGGTCCGCATGCCATTACGATTAGGCATTTTGGCTTGAATTTCAGCAATATTTTTATCAGACAAAGTGAAATTTTCAGGAACAATATCAGCCAAATTTAACAAATAAGCCAAGACAGCATAGACCTCATCTGTTTTTAGAGACTTAGGTGCTGTCCAAGGCATTGCACGGTTGATGTAGTCCCATAAAGTAGAGATAGTAGCCACCTTCATGATGGTAGTACGACTGTCTTTGAATTTTGCTACATGACCTGTTTTGATGTCTTCTTTAGTGGTGCCACCAATAATAGGTTGGAAAACTTGGTTGCTTTCGCCAAACACGCCATGACAAGAGGCACATTTGTTTTCCCAAACATCTTGACCAGCCGACACGCTACCAGATCCAGCAGGTAAACCTTTAAAGTCAGGGCGAACATCAATGTCCCACTTCATCACTTCTTTAGGTGTAGCGGTGCGACCAATTCCTTGGTAAGGGCTTTGAGCAAAATTAACCGTGGCAACTAAAGCTAAAGTTACACCGACAATGCCTTTGATGAGATTAGGATACTTGTACATTCTTGACCTCACCGTTTTCTTGTACTAACCAGGATTGAATTGAGTTATTGTGATAAATTGAACGAGTACCACGAACTGCACGAGTTTGTTGATAAGTGGGCTGTACATGACCAGTTGAGTCAATAGCTCTACTTTGAATAATGGCTGCTTTACCGTTCCAAACCCAATCAATATTGAAGCGCGTTAAAGCTTTGCTTAAAACGGGTGACTCTAGTCTTGCAGTGCGCCAATTACGACCACCATCGACTGAAACATCTACACGTTTGATTGGGCCACGACCTGACCAGGCCAAACCACTAATATTGTAAAAACCTTGGTCAAGTAATAACTGACCGCCTGATGGGCTAGTCACCACACTTTTTACTTCTTGAATACTAGTGAATTGACGATAGGTGCCATCTGGCATCATGTCGATGTAATCGGTGGCTTCATCACGTGAGGCCCATGGCTTATCGCCTACTTCAATGCGACGTAAATATTTAACCCATGATACGCCTTGAACACCAGGCACTACCAAACGCAATGGATAACCGTTTTCTGGTCGCAACATTTCACCGTTTTGGCCATACGCGACTAATACCTCTCCAGAGGTAACCAAGCTCATTGGTATAGTACGAGACATAGCAGAGCCATCAGCACCTTCTGCATAAATGAACTTAGCGTTTTTAAGGTCTATACCTGCCATTTCTAGCAATTTCATGAGTGGTACACCCGTGAATTCGCTACATGACAACATACCATGTGTGTATTGAACTGTTGGCACTGCTACATTGCCCCACTCTACTGCAGTATTAGCACCGCACTCGATAAAATGGAAACGTGAAACGCTTGGTAAACGCATGATTTCGTCAAGTGTAAAAACCATGTTGTTCTTCACTAAACCGTTAATCATTAAACGATGTTTGCTTGGGTCAATATCCCACCAACCTTGATGATGACGCTCGAAATGCAAACCACTTGGAGTAACAATACCAAACAAAGATTGCAACGGCGCAAAGGCAACTGAGGACTGATTGGTTTGTGTTAAACCAGGACTTTGTCTGCGTTGTACATTGGCTTCATATTTACTTGGTTTGCCATAACCATCATCGCCAGCCACGCTCTTACCCAAACCAGTGCTGTGCTCGGGTAATTGCAAAATATTGGGATCTCCATCGCCGCTTACTGGGTTAGATGTGGCATATGCACTCCCTGCAGCGACTGCGCCAGCAGACGCAGTTACAAAAGCATTACGCAAAAAATTGCGCCTGCCTTGCTTGGCCTCTGCCCAGACGGTTTTAATATCCGTTTGAGTCAAGAAGCTTTCTGGTGCCTTAATAATGCGACCAGGTGTTAATTCCGATGTCATGATGAACTCCTGTTGATTTGAACTTAATTGATACCCTAAGGGCGTTCAATTAAGTTATTTTGAATAAGCCGTTGTATAGCTTTTATTGCTTATGCATGTAAAACTTTTGATTGAGCCATCCAGCAATCGAATTGACTTCATCTGGAAACATTTGTAAGTTAAGCTCAGTATTACATTGCTCTACCATACCGCGTAACAAACCAGCACTATTAATACGACCCTGTGGTTTATAGATCGCATTTCCATCACCACCCACTTTACGTTGGTGACAGGCTTGGCATTGATGCTCTAGGTACAATTTTTCACCTAATTGCAAATCAGCTGACTTAAATTCTGTAGGTGATTGAGCCAACGAGAGGGGGCTTACTAAAAAGCAAGCCATTAAAAAAACTACAGAATGAATCCTGAAATTGAATGGCTGAATAGGCATAAACGTCAAAGCTTGCAATTACTTATTGCGTAATGCTTATTGCTTACTTTGCGCCTGCCATTACCCAAGTTGCCAATGCAGTAGCATCTGCGTAGATCAGGTTGCCTGATACTGTAAC
>JALQUL010000201.1 GCA_023260735.1 Limnohabitans sp.
GTATTTTCTTTGGCGGTATTTCAAGATACCGTCAAAAGTACCGCCGTTTTGGCGGTATGTCATGTTACGGGGTGATATGGCCTGAGACAAGAAAAAACCCGCGATGCTAGGAAACATGCGGGTTTCTGAGGTGTTGCGAGACAGTGTGATTCGGTCACTTGGTCCCCTCGACAGGAATCGAACCTGTATCTAGCGCTTAGGAGGCACTCGTTCTATCCATTGAACTACGAAGAGACAAAAAAGGTTTTAGTGAATTAAGAGGCTTTTCAACTGCCACTAGCTAAAAAGCCGATTGTAGAACGTAAAAAGCATTTTTTTGCCAACAGTCTCTTAATATTGTTTTTTCTTCTTGAAAACATTTTATTTACTGAGTAATCGAACCGCATCCTCTAGGCCCTTAAGCGTTAGTGGAAACATCCGGTTGCCCATGAGCTGTTGAATTAAACTAATACTTTGCCTATATTGCCAAACCCCTTGCGGTTCGGGATTAATCCAAGCAAATTTTGGAAAAGCGTTGGTGAGTCTTTGTAGCCATTCAGCTCCAGGTTCTTCGTTATTGTATTCCACGCTACCGCCAGGCTGCAAAATTTCATAGGGGCTCATGGTGGCATCTCCTACAAAAATCAGTTTGTAGTCTTTGTTGTATTTGCGAATGATATCAAAGGTGGGGAATTTTTCTGCAAACCTACGTTTATTGTTTTTCCACATAAAGTCATAAACACAGTTGTGGAAATAATAAAACTCCAGGTGTTTAAATTCGGTTTTGGTGGCACTAAAAAGCTCTTCTACACGAGCGATATGGTCATCCATCGTACCGCCCACATCCATTAAGAGTAATACTTTTACATTATTGTGCTTTTCGGGCACCATTTTAATGTCTAGATAACCTGCGTTGGCGGCCGTGCTATGAATCGTGTCATCTAAATCCAATTCCAAATCTGTGCCAGTTCGGGCAAATTTACGCAATCGGCGTAGCGCCATTTTAATGTTGCGAGTACCTAGCTCTTGATTGTCGTCATAGTCTTTATAAGCCCGCTGATCCCATACTTTCACTGCGCTACGGTTGCGACTTCTATCTTGACCAATGCGAATGCCTTGCGGGTTATTTCCATAAGCTCCAAAAGGCGAAGTGCCTCCTGTACCAATCCATTTGTTCCCGCCTTCGTGGCGCTCTTTTTGTTCTTCAAGGCGTTTTTTAAGAGTTTCCATGAGCTCATCCCAGCCCATTTTTTCTATTTTTGCCATCTCTTCAGGGTTGAGTTCTCTCTCTAGCGTTTTCCTTAACCAGTCAAAGGGAATCTCTTTGTTGAGATCGGCAATCATTTCAACGCCTTGAAAATAAGCCCCAAAAGCGCGGTCGAATTTGTCGTAATGCTTTTCATCTTTCACCAAAATTGTTCGGCTTAAATAATAAAACTCATCAAGACTATGACCCGTACCATCAGGGCTTTTGGGTCCCACCACCCCTTGCTTAAGTGCATCTAATAAATGGAGATACTCCTTAACCGAAACTGGAAGTTTGGCGGCTCGTAGAGTGTAGAAGAAGTTAATCAGCATTTTGCAAGGCCTGTAAAAGTAAAATTAGGCGGACTCAAGATAGCGTGTTAAACGATGTTGCAACTGGGCTTTTGCTTCTGGCCATTCCCCAGCAGTCATGCTGTACATGACGGTGTCGCGAATTGTGCCGTCACGCCTAAAGGCATGACCTCGTAGCACACCATCTTTGCGAGCCCCCAATTTTTCAATCGCTGCTTGTGAGGCAAAATTAAAATTGTCAGTTCTCCAGCCCACCACTTTGCAACCTAGAGTTTCGAAGGCATGGGTCATCAAGAGTAATTTACAACAGGCATTAACATGGGTTTTTTGCCAAGATTTTGCATACCAAGTCCAACCAATTTCTACTCTTTTGAGGGCGGGCACGATATCGTGGTAGCTACTAGTGCCAATGACTTGACCGGTTGCGGCAATCACAATGGCGTAAGCCAAACGGTTACCTGCTTGGCGCATTTCGAGTGCATTTTCAATATAAGATTTGGTGTTTTCTGGCTCTGGCACAGAGGTGACCCTTATTTTCCAAAGCTCACCGTCTTGAGCTGCGTAACGCAGGCCTTCTTCATGGCTTAAGTCGAGCGGAGCTAAACTAATTCCATGAATCGACATAGGCACAGGTTGAATAAATAAATCGGCATTCATTTTTTATCCTTTTTAAGTAAATATTTGCGAGAGGCTTGTAAACCTAGGCCACCACCTACGCCGACTAATAAAATGGCCACAATACTCGAGCTACCATAGCCTTTGGCAAATAAGTCAAATCCGATAAGCAGTGCTAGTAAATAACCTGCTAAAGCGCCCACCGTAAAACCTAGTGCATCGCTAATACCTTCTTTTAACAATGAATTCATTTTTAATCCTTCTATGAAATTAAATCAACCTTACCTAATACCCCTTAGCTAATGCGAGACTTTTTAGTCTAATAGCTGGTTAATACCCCACAATATAACTAAAGGAGAATTACCAAGTCATGTTTTTTTAAGCGCGTTCAAGATGAGCTACCAAAATGAATGCTAAGGGTGGTTTAATGATTTTTATCTATTGCGACTTTGCATAAATACTAATTTTTCAAACAAAGTGACGTCTTGTTCATTTTTTAACAAAGCACCTACTAAAGGTGGTATAGAGACCTTATCGTCCTTACTTTGCAGGATATCTAATGGAATGTCTTCTGCCACAATCAGTTTGAGCCAATCTAATAACTCGCTAGTAGAGGGTTTCTTTTTAAGGCCAGGCAAGTTTCTAATCTCAAAAAAGGTTTTCATGGCGGCGTTTAGCAATTCTTTTTTAAGTCCTGGGAAATGCACATCGACAATTTTTTGCATTGTGGGAGCATCTGGGAATTTAATGTAGTGAAAAAAACAACGCCTTAAAAATGCATCAGGAAGCTCTTTTTCGTTATTGGAGGTGATAAAAACCAGTGGTCTGTGTTTGGCTTTGATCAGTTCACGAGTTTCATAAACATAAAACTCCATACGATCAATTTCACGTAATAAGTCATTGGGAAACTCAATATCGGCTTTATCAATTTCATCGATTAGAAGGGCCACAGGCTGTTCAGCTGTGAAGGCCTGCCACAATACGCCTTTTACAATGTAGTTGTGAATGTCTTTGACCTTTTCATCGCCCAATTGCGAGTCACGAAGACGGCTTACGGCGTCGTATTCGTAAAGACCTTGTTGAGCTTTTGTGGTGGATTTAATATGCCATTGTAAAAGTGGCATATGAAGTGCGCTGGCTACTTCTTCTGCCAGCATGGTTTTACCGGTTCCTGGTTCACCCTTTACCAACAATGGTTTTTGTAAGGTTGCAGCCGCATTGACGGCCAACATGAGGTCTTGTGTGGCTACATATTGATCTGAGCCTGCAAATTTCTTCATAAATTCCCCTAAAGGTCAACATCTATCATAAAATTAGTGGTCTTGAATTGACTATTGTCAATTTTAACCATTCGCTATAAAATCAGCTCGCTCTGACGAAAAGAAATCCCTCTAAGCAACTAAACGAATTGTGTGCGCAAATGAATAAGAAATTAATAACGCTGATGGCTCTTGCTGTCGCCCAGGTGACCAGTGTAGCTTCAGCTCAAGAACCCAAAACCAATGCAGCAGTTGAAACCAAGGTTGCAATGTGTATTGGCTGTCATGGTATTGTGGGTTATCAAGCCACTTTCCCAGAAATTTATAAAGTTCCCATGATTTCTGGTCAAGGCGAGAAATATATTATTGAAGCTTTAACCGCCTACAAAAAGGGCGAGCGCAAGCATCCAAGTATGCGCGGTATTGCTGAATCATTATCCGAAAAAGACATGGCTGACGTTGCTGCGTATTATGCTAACAAAAGTAGCAAAAAAGCATCTGCTGAACAAGCAAAACCAAGTGATGAAGTCCAAGCTTTGTTAACTAAAGGTAACTGTACTTCATGTCATGGCGCTAACTTTAGCAAGCCGATTAACGAAGCTTATCCAAAAATTGCTGGACAACATCCAGATTATTTATTTGTTGCATTAAA
>JALQUL010000226.1 GCA_023260735.1 Limnohabitans sp.
CGATTAATCAAGGTAAACCATTTGGTCTTTGTCAAATAGTAGCTTGTGATATTTGTCATCAATCACTGGCTTTTTTGGCTCTATCTGCCTATTTACTTTTGATTGCAATTACATTCATATACATTCATCAAGATGTTCAAAAAATGAATATATTGAGCTTGCAACCCTTATTGCAAAACCATTTTTAAAACTAAAAAAGTAAGATGAATTTTGTAGTAGTTTTATCGTACTATTAATCTCGGAGATTTATAAATGAAGCGAGTTTCAACTTTAGTAGCTTTATCTTTTGCCTTTTTAACTCAAGCTAGCTATGCTCAAACTAATCTGGCGCAACCTGATTGGTCGTTTATGAGAAACGCACCCACGGCAGCGCCATCTCCGATTCAAAATGGCAGAGTTGCCAGTCAGCCTCTTGCCATTTCTAATGGCGGTTGGGAGCATGTCATTATTCCACCGTGTGGCAGTAACGTGAACTGCAACGACAGAGTAAGGCCAGCACCCTATGACTGGCAAGAGCGTGAACGTCAATGGCAAGAGCGTGAAGCTTATAACCGTCGTTTGGCTGAGAATAACCAATTAGTGGCTCAGTTAGTGAATAACAGGCAGGACACGCAAATCGACCAAGTTTATGAAGGTGTTCGAGAAAACAAAATTAACCGAGAAGAGTTTTTAGCCTTAATGGTGGATCAAAAAGCCATTAGGCAATTAGAACGCTCTTACACTCAAGATGGTATTTGGACGCAAGATGAGTTCAATAGCATTATGCGTGAGCTCGATAGGGTAGAGCAAAAATTGCGCCACTTTAAAAAAATCGGTTGGAATCAAAACTAATTTTTAATTTGGAAAAAAGGGTAATGACCGTGGTGTCATTACCCTTTTTTTTGGGGCCTTCAATAAAAGGTACATTAGCAATTTTTGCAAACGCTTGAGTTTTGGTTTTAGAAGAAATCCTCCAGTTCAAAATAAATTATTTCAGTATCTAGGGTTTTTACTTACTCTACATTTTTGTTGATAACTGCGGGGAGAATCAGTTAATAATGTTTGCAAAGCCTTATAAATAGGGGCTTGTATTGGAATGCCTAATAAATGGGCATTCAAGATAATGAGCATACAAGTAGTTAAAAATAGACAATTTTGTGTTTTAAATAAGAAAAAATGAGCTTTTAGAAGACTAAATTTTAAGTTTTTGCAGTTGTCAACAATTTATTAAAAGTAACTCATTATTTTTGTGTATAAATCTGTGTGTAAACACTTATTAAGCACTGAAGATGCTTGATTATTGGGCCTTGCATTAGACTGCCCAAACAATAGGCATCTGCTTTACTAAGAAAAAATAAACGAGAAATGCAAAAAACAATTGACGTTTACGTAAACGTCAATCAAAATATCGAACATCTCAATTTCATTTCACTTGTTGTTCATTTTTATGCAAAATCAAACATCAGCCTTGTGGCAGCGCGTAGAAAGCAGTCTTTTAAAACAAGGCATGATGCAGCATTTGGGAGTGCAGTTATTAGAAGTAGCCGAGGGCAAAGTGATTTTGTCTATGCCTTATAGCGATAAAGTAGCGCAACAACAAAACACCTTTCATGGTGGTGCTATGGGCGCACTAGCCGATATCGCAGGAGGTTATGCAGCTTTAACCATGGCCCCAGAGGGTGATGAAGTGACAACCTCAGAATACAAAATCAATTTTTTAGCAGCTTGTACTGGTGGCCATTTATTAGCCACAGGCAAAGTGATTAAGGCGGGTAAGCGCTTAATGGTGACTACCGCTGAAATCGTACATATTGCATCTGATGGCACTAAAAGAGATTGCGCTTTAATGCAGCAAACCATTGTGCCGGTTGTTAAAAAATAGTTTTAATCACCGTTGATTGCCTAGCCAAAATTCAAACTAATATTTCAAATTTTAAGGAAAGACTCCATCATGAATTTACCCGGACTTAATTTTCAATTAGGCGAAGATATTGATGCATTAAGAGATGCTGTCTATGAGTTTGCACAAGCTGAAATTGCGCCAAGAGCAGCCGAGATTGATCGTAATGATCAATTCCCAATGGATTTATGGCGCAAGATGGGTGATTTAGGCGTATTAGGCATTACGGTAGGTGAAGAATACGGCGGTGCGAATATGGGTTATTTGGCTCATATGGTAGCCATGGAAGAAATTAGCCGAGCTAGTGCGTCGGTTGGCCTTAGTTACGGTGCTCACAGCAATTTATGTGTGAACCAAATTAAACGTAATGGCAACGAGGCGCAAAGAGCTAAATACTTGCCTCCACTCATCAGTGGCGAGCATGTAGGTGCTTTAGCCATGAGTGAGCCAGGCGCAGGAAGTGATGTACTCAGTATGAAATTGCGCGCCGAAGATAAAGGCGGCTACTATGTTTTAAATGGTAGCAAAATGTGGATTACCAACGGCCCAGATGCCGACACATTAGTGGTATATGCCAAATCAGAACCCGAATTAGGCGCTAGAGGCGTGACTGCATTTTTAATTGAAAAAGGCATGAAGGGTTTCTCAATTGCACAAAAATTAGACAAACTTGGTATGCGTGGTAGTCATACTGGCGAGTTGGTTTTTAATAATGTAGAAGTACCAGCCGAAAATGTTTTAGGTGGAGTCAACAATGGCGCCAAGGTGTTAATGAGTGGCCTTGATTACGAAAGAGCCGTATTAACGGGTGGCCCTTTAGGCATTATGCAATCGGTTATGGACAACGTCATTCCTTATATTCATGACCGGAAGCAATTTGGCCAAAGCATTGGTGAGTTCCAACTCATTCAGGGCAAAGTGGCTGATATGTACACTGTATTGCAAGCGGGTCGTTCATTTGCCTATACAGTAGCTAAAAATCTTGATTTATTAGGCGTTGAGCATGTCAGGCAAGTGCGTAAAGATTGTGCTAGCGTGATTTTATGGTGCGCCGAAAAAGCCACTTGGATGGCAGGTGAAGGCGTGCAAATTTTTGGTGGCAATGGCTATATTAACGAATACCCATTAGGTCGTTTATGGCGTGATGCCAAACTTTATGAAATTGGTGCTGGTACCAGTGAAATTCGTCGTATGTTGATTGGTCGCGAACTCTTTTCAGAGACCATGTAATAAGCACTTTTAACGAAATACTGGTAACTCGTCTGAAATATTAAATTGATAGGCTCAATGAGGACTGAGTTATTATCTGAGTTACCTTTGACTTAAGAGAACATTATGACCGATATCGCTGAATTATTTGCACACAATCGTGAGTGGGCTGCTCTCATGGAAAAAGAGCGTCCAGGTTTTTTTACTAATTTAAAAGCTCAGCAAAAACCAAAATACATGTGGATTGGTTGCTCTGATAGCCGTGTGCCTGCTAACCAAATTACCGGCCTTGAGCCCGGTGAAGTGTTTGTTCACCGTAATGTAGCCAATGTGGTGGTGCACTCCGACCTTAACGCTTTATCAACAGTGCAGTTTGCCGTTGAAATGCTAAAGGTAGAGCACATTATGGTGGTAGGTCATTATGGTTGTTCGGGCGTAACTGCAGCACTTAATGGCGTAAGGGTAGGTTTGGCCGATAACTGGTTGCGTCATGTGCAAGATGTTAGAGACCGTCATAAAGGGCTGTTAGATCAAATTGCAGAATCGCAAAAACCAGATGCTTTAGTCGAATTGAATGTAATTGAGCAAGTGACCAATGTATGCCAAAGCACTGTCATGATTGATGCTTGGCATAGAGGACAAAAAGTCACTATTCATGGCTGGGTTTATGGACTTGATGATGGTTTAATTAAAGACCTTAACATGAGTGCCAACTCGCTGAGTGCACTTGAAAAAGGTTATAAAAATGCGATTGCCAATGTACTTAAACGAGCTGTGTAAACTGTTCGTCATTTAAATAGTTTTAGTTAGCGTGTCGTAAGGGCTAGGCCTCAAGATTGAGCAGTATAAAAATTCACTTATTCGAGACAAAATATGTACCCTCAACGCCTAGATTCCCCCATTGCTGTTGATATTGCAACTGCCTTAATGGATGGTTTTAATCGACATTATTCTTTATTTAGACAAGAATCGGCAACAGCTAAACAACGCTTTGAAAATGCGGATTGGCATGGCCAACAAAGAGCCCAACGCGAGCGTATAGAGTTTTATGATTTACGTGTAATTGAGTGTACCCAGCGCTTAGCGAAAGAGTTTAAAGCGGGTGAGCAGCCAATGGAAATTTGGCAACAGGTGAAGTTGCTTTATATTGGTTTATTAGTCGATCATCATCAGCCCGAATTAGCTGAAACCTTTTTTAATTCGGTTACCACTAAAATATTGCACAGAAGCTATTTTCAGAATGATTTTATTTTTGTGCGCCCTGCTGTGAGCACAGAGTATATTGAAAACGACGACACTGAAAAAGAACCCACTTACCGCTCTTATTACCCTAATTTTGAAAACTTTGTCAACAACCTAGAGCAGTTGATTATTGATTTTGATTTACATCGCTCTTTTGAGGATTTAAAACGTGATATTGCTTATGTACACAAAGCAACAATAGAACAAATTAGCGATAACAAACTAAGAGCTAATTTTCAGATTCAAGTATTATCAAGTTTGTTTTATCGCAATAAGGGCGCTTATGCGGTGGGTAAAATTATTAATGGCTATATTGAAATCCCATTCGCTATTCCAATTTTGCACAATAAAAATGGCCTCTTGGTGATAGATACTATTTTGTTTGGTGAAGATCACCTCACTGCTTTATTTAGCTTTGCACGTGCCTACTTTTTAGTGGACATGGAAATACCAAGTGCCTATGTGCAGTTTTTGCGCAGTCTAATGCCACGTAAACCACGTAATGAAATTTACAATGCCTTGGGTTTGGCTAAACAAGGTAAAACACTTTTTTATCGCGACTATTTAGCTCACCAACGTCACAGCACCGATAAATTTAGAATTGCCCCAGGTATTAAAGGTATGGTGATGTTGGTATTTGACTTACCTTCATTTCCCTATGTTTTTAAAATTATTAAAGACTATTACCCGCCACAAAAAGATACTACTCGTGAATTGATTAAAAGTAAATATTTATTAGTAAAACAACACGACAGAGTCGGTCGCATGGCCGATACCCTTGAATACAGCGAAGTGGCTTTTCCACGTGATCGTTTTGAAGATGAACTCATAGCGGAAATTCAAAAATTTGCCCCTAGCCAACTTGAAATTAGTGACCGCGATGGTGATGGTAAGTTAGAGGTCATTATTAAGCATATTTATATTGAGCGCCGCATGATTCCGCTTAATATTTATTTGCAAGAAGCGTTCGATGCTGGACTAGAAAACCCCGCTGCCAAAGAGCAAGTGGAGTCGGCTGTTATTGAATACGGCAATGCGATTAAAGACTTGGTGGCGGCCAATATTTTTCCTGGCGATATGCTGTGGAAAAACTTTGGTGTCATGCGCCACGGTAAAGTGGTGTTCTATGATTACGATGAAATTGAATACATCACCGATTGCAATTTTAGAACCGTGCCACTACCACGCAATGAAGAAGAAGAAATGAGTGGAGAGATTTGGTATAAGGTTGGCCCTAAAGATGTGTTCCCTGAAACCTTTGGTCCCTTCTTATTGGGCAACAACGCAGTGCGTGAAGTGTTTATGAAGCATCACGGTAATTTATTAGAGGCAGAGTTTTGGAAGGGGCATCAGACCCGTATTAAACAAGGTCATGTTTTTGATGTGTTCCCCTACGATCAAGATAAACGTTTTCCACCGAGTTTACAAGAAACCCAATTAAGTTAATTTTTTGAAGGATAAATTTATGACAACTGCACAGCAAGATCCCGTAGTAATTGTAGGCGCCGCTCGCACTCCAATGGGTGGTTTTATGGGTGATTTTGCCTCTTTAGCTGCCCACGATTTGGGTGGCGTAGCAATCGCCGAGGCCATGAAACGTAGTGGTGTTAGTCCTGATTTGGTAGGCGAAGTTTTATTTGGCAATTGTTTAATGGCAGGTCAAGGGCAAGCGCCTGCAAGGCAAGCTGCTTTTAAAGGCGGTTTACCTAAAACCGCTGGCGCAGTCACACTTTCTAAAATGTGTGGTTCTGGTATGCGAGCGGCCATGTTTGCCCACGATATGTTGTTAGCCGGTAGCCAAGAAGTCATGGTTGCTGGTGGCATGGAAAGCATGACTAATGCACCACATTTATTACCAAAGGGGCGTGCTGGAATTCGAATTGGTCATGACCGTGTAATGGATCATATGATGCTTGATGGCCTTGAAGATGCCTATGAGCCAGGTCGCTCTATGGGTACATTTGGTGAGGAATGTGCTGCTCAATATAGCTTTACCCGCGAAGAGCAAGATGCCTTTGCAATGGCCAGTGTACAACGTGCGCAAAACGCCATTACTTCAGGTGCATTTGTAGCCGAAATTGCTCCTGTAACAGTTAAAACTCGTGCTGGTGAAGTGGTGGTTTCAGTGGATGAAGGTCCAGGCAAAATCAAACTAGACAAAATTCCTACATTGCGTGCAGCCTTTAAAAAGGACGGAACAATTACTGCTGCTTCTAGCTCTAGCATTAACGACGGCGCTGCTGCCTTAGTCATGATGCGTGAAAGCACTGCCAAACAATTAGGCAGTACCCCAATTGCCAAGATTGTGGGTCACACCACTCATGCCCAAGAGCCTAATCAATTTGCTACTGCTCCGGTGGGCGCGACACAAAAATTATTAGCTAAATTAGGTTGGACCGTTGCCGACGTTGACCTTTGGGAAGTGAATGAAGCTTTTGCTGTTGTACCAATGGCTTTAATGAAAGAGTTAGGCGTTGAACACGCAAAACTCAACGTAAATGGTGGTGCTTGTGCTTTGGGTCATCCGATTGGTGCTAGTGGTGCACGTATTATGGTCACTTTAATTCATGCCTTAAAAGCGCGTGGTTTAAAACGTGGTATTGCCACTTTATGTATTGGTGGTGGTGAGGCCACAGCCGTTGCCGTTGAAATCATTTAAATCAATTTGCCACTTATTCAATGAAAGGGTCAGTAGGCCCTGCATTGATGTGGCTTATTTTTTGAAGCTTAAAGGTTGATAAAAAATGTTACTCAATTCCGATCAAGAAATGGTGCGTGACGCCGTTCGTGCCTTTGCTCAAGAGCAAATTTGGCCACATGCCTCTGCTTGGGATAAAACCCATGAGTTTCCCAAACAAGTTCACAAAGGTTTGGCGGCTTTAGGGGCTTACGGTATATGTGTACCTGAAGAGTTGGGCGGAGCGAATTTAGACTATTTAACCTTGGCCGTGGTGCTAGAAGAAATTGCTGCTGGCGATGGTGGCACTAGTACGGTGATTAGCGTAACCAATTGCCCAGTCAATGCCATTTTGCTGAAATATGGTAATAAGCAGCAACAAGAAAAATGGTTAACACCATTAGCCCAAGGTGAAATGTTGGGTGGTTTTTGCTTAACTGAACCACATGTAGGATCGGATGCTTCTGGTTTAAAAACTACAGCGATTAAAACTGCCGATGGTTATTGCTTGAATGGCGTTAAACAATTTATTACCAGCGGTAAAAATGGTGACGTGATGATTGTGATTGCCGTCACCGACAAAGCTGCTGGTAAAAAAGGCATGAGTGCATTTATTGTGCCGACTAAAACGCCTGGTTATAACGTGGCCAGGTTAGAAGATAAATTGGGTCAGCACTCCAGCGACACAGCACAAATTAATTTTGATAATTGCCTCATCCCGCACGAGAATTTAATCGGCCAAGAGGGCGAGGGTTATAAAATTGCTTTGGGTGGCTTAGAAGGTGGGCGTATTGGTATTGCAGCGCAAAGTGTGGGTATGGCCAGAAGTGCTTTTGAATATGCAGTTCAATATGCCAAAGAACGTAATAGCTTTGGTAAAAGCATTATTGAGCATCAAGCCGTTGGTTTTAGATTAGCTGAATGCGCCACTCAAATAGAAGCGGCAAGGCAGTTGATTTGGCATGCGGCAGCTCTAAGAGACGCTGGTTTGCCTTGCCTTAAAGAGGCAGCCATGGCTAAATTATTTGCCAGTGAAATGGCTGAAAAAGTATGTAGTGCTGCCATCCAAACTTTAGGTGGATACGGTTATGTGAGCGACTTCCCCCTAGAGCGAATTTACCGTGATGTCCGAGTCTGCCAAATTTATGAAGGTACATCAGATGTGC
>JALQUL010000241.1 GCA_023260735.1 Limnohabitans sp.
CATTCATTCAAAAGAAAAATAAAAGTGGTGGAATAAAATACCACCACTACCAGCATTACCAAAACCACTAAGATGCTTGCTTGAGGATAGATAAGCTTTGCTTAAACCGCCAATCCCTTATTACTACCTAAGCTTAATAACTTAGGCTGATTAAGTTGACGAGGTGCAATTTTTCCGTTCTGTGACTTGAGCCAAGTTTCAACCACATCCCATACCATTGGATTGTTTTGTTTTTTAGCTTCTTCAGCCACTGGTGCCCAACCTGCCACTTTGTACTTTTTGTTAGGCTCGAGTAATTTACCTTTTAAACGCATATTACTAATACGTTTACCCGCTGATTCGGTTGGAGTGCAATCATATTGCAAGCCGCCCACACGCACCATATCACCACCTTGTTGATAGTAAGGGTCAGGGTTAAATAAGTTATCACAAACGTCTTCTAAAACGGTTTTAATGGTTTCGCCAGTCATTTCAGACACAGTGGCATAAGAATAAGTGGTAGCTGTCATGTCGAGCAACCATTCACGCGTAATAGCTTGACCCTCTAACAAAGTAGTGCCCCAACGGAAACCCGGCGAGAAGGCTAAATCAGCGCCTTGCACTTCCATAAGCGCATCTACCAATAATTGGTCACCTGTACCATTAAAGTTACCACGACGATACAAAACACCTTCAGTAACGCCAAGCTTTTCAGCTAACTTTGACTCGTAAGGAGCACGAATTTTATTAATGAGGGCTTCCATGTCTTTGTCGGCTGGCAATAAGTTAGCAAACACCGGCAATAACTTATAACGGAAGTCAGTGACTTTTTTATCCTTGACTTCAAAGTCGAGTACTGCCAAAAATTTACTATTGCTGCCGGCATTGGTCACTAAAGTTTTACCGCCTGCGTTTTCAACTACGCTGGCTACGGGCATACCATCGTGAGTATGACCACCCATAATGGCATCAATACCACGCACACGACTTGCCATTTTTAAGTCAACGTCCATGCCATTGTGCGAAATAACGACCACTACTTGTGCGCCTTTTGCACGCACTTCATTGACCATTTTTTGCATGTTTTCGTCTTGAATACCAAAAGCCCAATCGGCTACCATATAGCGTGGGTTGGCAATTGGTGTGTAAGGGAAAGCCTGGCCAATAATGGCACAAGGAATTCCGTTCATTTCACGAATCACATAAGGCTTAAATACCGGGTCGCCAAAGTCGTTGGTCTTGACGTTTTGTGCGACAAAATCAATTTTACCGTTAAAGTCTTTTTCTACAATTTCTTTCACACGTTCCATACCAAGAGTGAACTCCCAGTGACCTGTCATCACATCTACGCCTAATAATTTACAAGCGTCTACCATGTCCTGACCATTGGTCCAAAGTGATGTACCAGAGCCTTGCCATGTATCGCCACCATCTAATAAAAGGGCACCAGGACGGCTTGCTTTCATTTTCTTCACTAAGGTAGCCAAATGGGCAAAACCACCTACCTTACCGTATTTTTTCGCAGCTTGGTCAAAGTTTAAGTAAGATAATGCATGCGCCATTGGAGTACCAGGTCTTACATTGGCTACCTTTAATAATTCTTCGCCCACTAAATGAGGCAATTTGCCTTGTTGTGCACCAATACCAATATTTACACTAGGCTCACGGAAATAAATGGGTTTTAATTGAGCATGACAATCGGTCATGTGCAGAAACGAAACATTACCAAATTTTGGAATGTCATACATGCTGGCATCTTTAGCAACAGTTTGAGCTGCAACGCTACGTGGTAATACAATGCCAGCAACAGATGCGGCTGTCATCATTTGGAAAAATTCGCGTTTAGTTAAATTCATTGTAATTTGAAAGACCAATGTTGAGTCGAAACATAATAGGTATAAGGACTTTAAAACTCGTTGCTACTATTGGCTACGATCAGTGGTTTACTGCTATTAATAATTGACTCGAAATTAAAAGAAAACCCAAAACAAAACATGTCTTGGGCCTGTTCGTTAAATTATTTATTGACAGGAGATTCAGGGTCTAATAACAAGGCCATTAAATCACGCATTTGCGCTTCTGTTAATGCACCGACATGACCAAACCGTGGCATAGATGAACAAGCGTTGTAGGCCTGAGAATTAAACATCTTGCCCCAAGTGTATTGAACCGTTGCTTTTGCAGATTCAGCTTTTACATCGGTAACACCACGCAATTTTCCGTAGTTATATAACGATGGGCCTATCGTGCCATAAGACAACTCTTCTTTACTGATTTTGTGACAGTTATAACAATTGCCACCATTAGGAGTGCCCTCTTTATCGGACCATGTATTACCACGGCCGTTTTGCGCTAACTTTTCGCCTTCTTTCCAGCTACCAATATAATTACCATCTGAGGGTAATTTAATTGTTGCCAAATTC